>NZ_JAAFKD010000040.1 GCF_013299165.1 Microcoleus sp. bin38.metabat.b11b12b14.051 | reverse complement strand
GCTGCACTTACGGACTGGGACTTGGGACGACCCGCACCCAGATATGTATTTAGTTGTTATGGCAAAAAAAGAGCCATACTAGCCATCCTTGAATATTGCTACTCATTTCGACTAAACGAATCGCACTAAGTAAACCGTATTGTGGTATAAATTAGATCGTTTCCACTCGTCGAACAACCAACATTAAATTGGTTTCTAGTGAGAATTTTAGTCCTCAGAATCATCAGAATAAAGTTATTGTATGATGCGTCACCAGCTATTTGATGATTCGCTCAACTCAACTCATCAATCAAATAGCTCGCTTTATCTCCCTTGATGAGTAATCCCACTTCGAGATAGGGGGAATTCTTGAGCTCAATAATAACCCCTTGATCGGTTTCCTCGATCGCTACACCTACAACTGTATCTGTCGTCGAAATATGTATATAAGCGATATCCCTTACCCAATATGTCGTATACGAGAAGGTAACATCTGGATAGGATAACCCAACAACTTTCCATTCTTCTGATAAAATCTCATTGGGAGGATTATCAATGGAAAATGCTTGCCCGATCGTTAGCCATTCAGTAATGTCCATAATCTTGTGTAGTCGTTGGGTTTGTTTACAAGAGTTCTTGAAAGGTGCTGGTGCGTCGCTATAAAATTGTTGATTTTGATGCAGAGATTTTTCGCAGAGCGACACACCCTACGGCTACTATTTCTTAAATATAGCCGAGTCTCAAAAAGGTGAGGTACTATCCGGCAAACGGGCAAACGGGCATAGGGCATAGGGCATAGGGCATAGAGCATACCTCACTTTTTTGAGAACCACTATAGTTTATTTTTAACTTTATTTGCTTGCTCAATAGGTTTTTTTTTATTAACAATCAACAGACTCCCTTTCTATTTTCAAGGCCGTTTCGACTCTTTGATACTCGGCCTCAACCTGTTTTAATAGCTCTCCGGCTGGATCAGGTAAAGCCTGGTTAGCCTCTGTTCCGATGCGGCCCATGATTTCGAGTTGCTCGCACAGCTTAAACAAGCGAAAAGCACCGAGGGTACCGCTAATCGATTTCAAAGAGTGAGCATCTCGCCGCAAAGCCAGCGGATCGGCGTTGCACAAAGCCACAGAGATGCCTCCTAGGAGTTCTGGTGCTGTTTCGAGGTAAATGTCGATCGCCTCCTCTAAAGCTTCTATATCCCGCAGTCCTTCTATAATCTTGGCACTGAGACAATCACGACTTTCTGACAAAGCCCGATCGAGATTATTTGATTCACTCGCATTGACGGCTGGGGGCCAATAGGGAATTGTCAGTTGTGCATTTCCCGCCACAGCCCCATTCGATCGCACTTCTAAGACACTCGTTCCTCGTATCTGTTCGCCCTGGGAACTCAAACAAAAAATTGGCTGGCTGCGATCGAACTCCCCGCGCGATCGAGATTGAGATGCGCTCAAAGCTCGCACCAACTCATTAATCTCGATCGGCTTGCTCAAATAGTCGTCCATCCCCGCAGCCATGCACTCTTCCCTATCGCCCCGCATCGCATTTGCCGTCATCGCCACAATCCAAGGCCTCGTCCATTTGAGATTTGGGATTTGAGATTTGGGATTGTTAGATTGCTCATCACTAAATTCTGGATTTTCGATTTTATATTTTCTATTATTAGATTGCTCGTCAGTTATTGAAACTTCTGATTCTCCCGTGGGATTTTCTAAGTTCAAATCTACTAAAAATGCCTCGCGGATGATCCGGGTAGCTTCCAAACCGTCCATGTACGGCATTTGCACGTCCATCAGCACGACATCGTAAGGCTGGCGGTGCAAAGCTTCTAGCACTTCTATACCGTTTCCTGCCACATCCGCGCGATACCCCATCCGCTGCAAAATTTGCAAAGCGACTTTTTGATTCACCAAATGATCGTCAGCCAACAGAATCCGCAGGGGCAAGTTCTCTGCCAGTACGGGTATGCTTTGCAGTAAAGGCGCGCTGGTGTGCTGCACTCTAATTTCAGTAGTCTGTTGCCCAAAAATATTGATTAAAACATTGTAAAGCTGAGATTGTTTGAGCGGCTTGTTTAAGAAAGCGGCAAAATCCACCTCAATCGCAGGAGCGTTAATTTCTTGTCTGCCGATCGAAGTTAGCATGACTAACGGCAACTTTTGGCACTCTGGAAACCGGCGAATTTCCGCTGCTAAAGCCAACCCGTCCATAGACGGCATTTGCATATCCAAAACTGCCAAGTCAAACACCTCTTTAGCAGCGAGCCACTCTAGGGCCAAACGAGCCGAAGCTGAAGCCCTAGGCACCATTCCCCAAGACTGAGCTTGGAGAGTCAAAATTTGGCGGTTGGTAGCATTGTCATCAACAATTAAGACTCGCTTACCAGCTAATTCAGGTTGAGAATTGCTCAAGTTAACTGGCAATAAACTGCTACAGCCAGAAACGATCGTGCTGAAATAAAAAGTAGATCCTGGGAATTTGGGCTTTTGGTCGATCGGCTTGCTGCTGAGTAGAGATTTGCCAGAGCCATATTTTTCGGTTATTTCGTAAGATTCTCCCCATCCCCAATCAAAAACGGCCGCTTTAAAATCTGCCGGAGGATTGCCCGCAAGACAACCCATACTTTCAACCCACATCCTGCCGCCCATCATTTCTGTCAAATGCTTGCTAATTGCCAAACCCAATCCGGTACCGCCGTAGTGACGGCTGGTTGAAGAATCAACCTGGCTGAAAGATTTAAACAGCCGATCCATGCGATCGCACGGAATCCCGATCCCAGTATCTTTCACCGCAAATTGTATTTCGTATGCTTGGTTAGTTCCTAATGGTTCGCCATTGATTGCTGGCGCTTCTTGAGCGTTGAGCATCGACACTGTAAGCTTTTTGGCAGTCACTGCCACAACCACTTCTCCAGCTTCAGTAAATTTCACAGCATTGCTGAGCAAGTTGATTAAAATTTGCCTCAAGCGGGCGCTGTCGCCGAGGGCAGTTGGTGGTACGGAGCGATCGATCAAGTAACCCAGTTCCAGTTTTTTTTGTGCGGCTTTGGCAGCTACCAAGTCGAGAGATTCCTCTATGCAAGTGCGGATGTCAAACGGATGTTCCTCCAAGTCCAATTTACCCGACTCTATTTTCGAGAAATCTAGAATATCGTTGATCAGCGTCAGCAAGGCATCGCCGCTGCTGCGGATAGTTTCTACAAAATCGCGCTGTTCGCGACTTAAACTGGTATCCAGCATCAAGCCTGTCATGCCGATCACTCCATTCATCGGAGTGCGAATTTCGTGGCTCATGGTGGCTAAAAATTCGCTTTTGGCTTTAGTAGCCGCCAGTGCTTCGTCGCGAGCTTTTGCCAAATCTACGCCTGTTTGCTGGTGATCGAGTTCGCTGCCCACCCATTGAGCCATCAGTTTCACCAACTCTCTATCTACAGCTCGAAACGGTTCTGTCAGAGGAGTCGGAGAAAAGAAGCACAGAGTGCCGTAAACTTCACCCGCGACAGTGACCGGAATGCCCATGTAAGCTTCGATTTTGAAGGCAGGATCTGGAGTGTTGAAGCACAAACCCGCAAACCTCGCCGACTCAAAGTACATCGGTTCTTTTGCCATTGCTGTAGCTACGCAGAAGGTTTTTTCTAAATCGTAGATTTGATTTTGGACGATCGACCCATCGGGACATTCAACAGCCATGATTTGATATTTGTCGCCTTGAATGCGCGACAAAACTCCCGCCGACAGCTTTAACTGGCGGCATCCCAGGATCAGCAGTTCCTGGAGGCGCAAATCAAAGGTAGAGAGGCGGCCCTGCGGATCTGTACGGGGAGTTGAAGTCACTTGGTACAAAGCTTTAATCGCCGCTTCACTTTCTCGCAGTTCTTGTTCTGTTTGCTTGCGCAGGCTGATGTCGCGGGAAACGCCGATAATTTCTTGCACCGAGCCGGTTTCGGGATCGCGGATCGTGCGGCTGGTGGTTTCAAACCAAGTATATTTGCCGTCTTTGCGGCGGATGCGGTAGGTGAGGGTGTAAGTAACTGGCAGCGCCAAGACTTTCGAGTGAGCTTTGGCTACGGTTTCTAAATCGTCGGGGTGAAAATAATCGTTGGGGACGCTGCCGATGAGTTCTGAAGGTTCGTATCCCAGCAAAGCGAAGCTGGCGGGCGATACGTAGAGAAATATGCCTTCGTGGTTGTGTCTGGTGATCATGTCGGTTGAGTTTTCTGCCATCAACCGATAGCGTTTTTCGCTCTTTTTACGTTCGACTTGAGAATTGCCCAATGCTTCTAGCATTTGGTTGATGTCGTCGGCCAAGCTTGCGAGTTCATCGGCTCCGGATATCTTAACCCGCAAGTCTGCGTCGCCGTTGGCTGCGATGTTGCTGACGCTGGTGCTCAAGTCCGCCAATCTCGCCAAGACTAAATTTTCTAGTAACAGCAGGGCGATCGCGCTAAATACTAAACCTACTGCCAAGATCGAGAAAGTAAACAGTTCTAGCGTAGCTTGACCTTGGCGAGAGATTACTCGGTCTACTTCTACTCGCAGCAGCAGAGCTAGCTTCCCCCGGATGTCGCGAATCAGGGCGTATCCTGCGACTACGCTGTCGCTGAGCGGCTCGACTAAAATTTCTACTGATTTGAGGTTGGAAATTTTGAGTTTGAGATTGTCCACATCCTGGCTGGAGGAAGCCACCGCCCTAGCGCCGTAACCCGAGTAGTTTGTGGCTCCGACTTTAAAATCTAAACTTGGCAATCTAAAATCCACTGACAGGTGAGTCAGTTCCGAAAGCAAACCGATTTCGCTGTTGTCGAGGTAGCGCGCTAGGATCAGCGTCCCCCGCGGCGGGCCTTGGGCGTTGCTGTTGACGATCGGCTTGGAGGCGATCAGCAGCGTGGCTTCTGGCAGGATCAGGACGCCTGTTTTGGCGGGGAGCCCATCGCCCTGCTGTGTCGATGACTCTCGCAGCGCCTCGCTCAAGTGCTGTTGTAAGCTTTCGGAAATCGGGATTTCCCTCTGGGATTTCAGGTCGAAACTTTTGTGGAAAATGGTCTTGCCGCTGGAGTCCAGCAGCACCATTAAGTTTAGTCTCAAGGAAACAAAGGTCGAATCGACGAAATTTGACTTGACAAAATCCTCAGTTCGTGTATTCACAAAAGAGTAAGTATCGTCCCACTGAGCGTAGTCTTGGGCGCTGGTGTCTAAATTTGACAAGTCGTCATCTAGGGCGTCCAAAGCCCGCGCGACATCCTGGCGGACGTACTGTGCCTCCAGGTTGTTAAAGTCGTGCAGCAAAATCGTTGATGCAGTGGCATAGAGAACCAGAATCAGGCTGATCAGGGCTGCACCGATAATTAATAGTGTTTTTTTTCGGAGTTGCATGGCATCGCCCCCCTTACAGTGCTACTAGGTAACTAGCCAGGGGAGGTTTGAGACGTAGGTTGTTTAGCATTGGCGATCGCAGGGCCTGCGTGTTTTGACGCTGAGTGGGCGGACTGGGAAAAGCCCTTGGTGTTTCCAAAGGTATCGGGTATGTTACCCCCCACAGCCAGTGTAGTATTTTCACACCTTTAGTTCCCTATTATGCACAAACGATCGGCTGCGAGTGATGACCCGACGATCGGCATTTTCTCAGATTCGGGCGATCGAACTCAAAAAAAGTTGGCGTTTGATACTCGCGCAGCAGAGCGCGGCGGTTGGCGCCACAGGCGTGCTGGGTTGAGAACCATAATTATTACTCTAGTCAACAAATATTGGGTTGAGATGGCAAAGGCGCCCCGTCGAGTTGCGCCTACAAAAACCTTCTGAGTAGAATAGATTTTTTGGGGAGCATCTCAGTTTTGCTTTACGGTTCGTAGTGAGGACTTTAGTCCGCATTTAGTCAGGACTGAAGTCCTCACTACAAACCTATTTGACGGTTCGTAGTGAGGACTTTAGTCCGCATTTAGTCAGGACTGAAGTCCTCACTACGAACCTATTTGACGGTTCGTAGTGAGGACTTTAGTCCGCATTTAGTCAGGACTGAAGTCCTCACTACGAACCTATTTGACGGTTCGTAGTGAGGACTTTAGTCCGCATTTAGTCAGGACTGAAGTCCTCACTACGAACCTATTTGACGGTTCGTAGTGAGGACTTTAGTCCGCATTTAGTCAGGACTGAAGTCCTCACTACAAACCTATTTGACGGTTCGTAGTGAGGACTTTAGTCCGCATTTAGTCAGGACTGAAGTCCTCACTACAAACCTATTTGACGGTTCGTAGTGAGGACTTTAGTCCGCATTTAGTCAGGACTGAAGTCCTCACTACAAACCTATTTGACGGTTCGTAGTGAGGACTTTAGTCCGCATTTAGTCAGGACTGAAGTCCTCACTACAAACCTATTTGACGGTTCGTAGTGAGGACTTTAGTCCGCATTTAGTCAGGACTGAAGTCCTCACTACAAACCTATTTGACGGTTCGTAGTGAGGACTTTAGTCCGCATTTAGTCAGGACTGAAGTCCTCACTACAAACCTATTTGACGGTTCGTAGTGAGGACTTTAGTCCGCATTTAGTCAGGACTGAAGTCCTCACTACAAACCTATTTGACGGTTCGTAGTGAGGACTTTAGTCCGCATTTAGTCAGGACTGAAGTCCTCACTACAAACCTATTTGACGGTTCGTAGTGAGGACTTTAGTCCGCATTTAGTCAGGACTGAAGTCCTCACTACAAACCTATTTGACGGTTCGTAGTGAGGACTTTAGTCCGCATTTAGTCAGGACTGAAGTCCTCACTACAAACCTATTTGACGGTTCGTAGTGAGGACTTTAGTCCGCATTTAGTCAGGACTGAAGTCCTCACTACGAACCTATTTGACAATGGTGAATCGAGGCAAAACGCTCTAACCAAACATACCTCACAGCTTTTGAAAATGCTGATAAAAATAGTGCCTGATGTGAGTAGGAAATCACATCAGGCACTATTATAAATTGTATCTCGCAAATCGACTCTTGTTTAGCGGATGACGGCTAAAGCACCAGCGCCCGCAGCCGCAACGGCCGAGGAAAGAGCGGTAAAAAATAGCCACCAAGAGGCAACTTCCGCTGCTTTCCGAGTTTCTTCAGCTTGTTTTTCAGCTTGCAATTTGATGCTTTCGAGGCGAAGCTGCGCTTCTTGCTGCAAGCGTTCTGCTCTTTGCAAGACTGTGTTTCTGCTTTTTTCGATTTGGTCAATTAAGCGGTTGGCATCGGCTTCGGAAATGTCCTCGCGGGAACTAATTAGGGCTACTAAAGTATCGCGGTTGAAATGACCGAGGCGATCGCGCAAAGCATCAAATCCGGCTTGCGGATCGTCAAATAACTTCCGCACGTCCCGCGTAATGCCTTCGTAATTGAGCTCCGGGCGATCGAGCGAATTGAGGTAATCCCGAATTTTTCCGAGAATCCCGTCAATTACCGACTGAATGCCCTCCTGAATTTTCTGAATTTGCAGTGCGAATTGGTCGCGCACCGACAAAATTTGATCGACAATGCGAGCAGCTTCTGCTTCGGAAATATCCGGCCGCTGAGACAGCAGAGAAATCATCGTCGCTCGATCGATGTGCGACAGCCGCTCGCCCAAGCTGTAAGCGCCGACTTTTGGGTCGTGCAGCAGCAGTTGCAAGTCGCGCTTGATGGCTTCGGGGTTTAATTCTTCCTTGCCCGTATTACGCAAATAATCCTCTAAGATGCTCTGAAAATCCTGGACTTGGGTTTGCACCCGCTTCGCCAAACGGCGCGGCGCTTTCACGATCGAGCCCAGAGTTTCTTGCACTTGGTCGATAATTTGATTGACTTGTTCCTCAGTCAAATCTTCCCTCTGAGAAAGCAGCTTGACCAAAGTATCGCGATCGACCTGAGAGAGGCGGCCGCGCAGCGCTAAAGCCCCTTCTTTGGGATTTTCCATCAATTTGGTCAAATCCCGCTTAATCCCTTCAGGATTGAGTTCTGACTTGCCGGTATTTCGCAGGTAATCTGCCAGGGCGGTGGTAGTTTGGTCGTACTGATCCTTAGCTTTTTCTGCCAGCTTTTGCGGTGCTTCCAGCGCGCTGTGCCAAGTTTCTTCGGCGCTGTCAAGAAGCTGATTTACTTGGTCTTCGCTGAGGTCTTTGCGCTGAGATAGCAATTTTACCAAAGTTTCGCGATCGAACCGAGAAGCTCTAGCTTTTAGAGCCCACATTCCTGCTTCCGGGTTTTCCAGCAGCGTTTTAAAATCGCGCTTCAGGCCTTCGGGATTGAGTTCTTCTTTACCCGTAGACTTCAAGTATTCTTGTACTTTTTGCCACTGATTATCTAGTCGGACTTGCGCTGCTTCTTGCAGACCTTTAGTATCTGCTAAAACGACATCTCGCGTCCGTTCCAACTCTTTAACAATCTCTTCTACTTCCTGGAAGCCGAAGCCTTCGCGGCCTCTGAGGATTTGCACGAAACTGTCGCGGGTAAAAGGAGTAAGCCGATCGCGCAACTGTTCGTAATTTGCATCAGAATCCTCTAGGATTTTTTTGAAATCGCTCCCGATACCTGATGAAGTAAATTCTGCTTTCGGCGTCAGCTTCAAATAAGTTTCCACGCGCCACTGCAAATCGCGAGCTTTTTCTTGCTCCTCTGCAAAAATAGCAGTTTGTAAAACTCGCTGTCTAATTCCTTCTAATTCCTGGGAAATTTCTTTAATTTTGTCTTGGGTAAAAACGCCTCGACTTGCCAATATTTCGGCAAAACTCGACTGTTTGAGTTTTTCTAATTCGCGGCGCACAGTTCCCGGATCTGCTGTTGGATCGTAGAGCACGTCACGAAATTCGCGCTCGATCGCGGTAGGATTCATCTGCCACGAATAAGTGTTGAGCAAGTAGTTTTCGACATCAGCACGAATTGGGCTGTAAGTTTCGGGTTCGCCTTTGACTTGAGAGGTAATTTTATCAGCTTGCTGGCTAACTTTGTCTTTAGCTGTTTTAAGCTGACCCATTACTTTTTGAACATCAAAGTCAGAAATATCCGTGCGACCTAATACTACTCCCATTAAAGCATTGACGGCCATTGATGTTGCTTGGGACATCATTGTGGGGCTTTGTCCAGAATTTTGACCGCCCAGATTGCCGAGAACTTTTTCAACCCTACTTGTCAGTGTATCTGAGAGCAAATCTCCTGATTTTGCAGATTTAAGATAATCTATCAATTGGGCGATGCCGTCTGATTTCTGATCCGTTTTTCCTACTTGTTTCCAAGCATCTTGGAGTTGGTCTACAATCCGGTTGACATCGCGCTTGGACAAGTCCGATCGCGAACTGACTAAATCTACCAGAGTTTGGCGATCGAGATTCGGCAAATTTTCGCCCGCAATGCTTTTGAGTTGCGGATCGTTAAGCAGCTTTTCAAACTCGCTACGCATCGCTTTGATGTCTAATTCTGGCGGTTTGAGGGCTTGGATGTAGTCTTCGACGTTTTCCCGCAAGCTGGTGGGGTCGATCGCGCTACCGAGTTCGTGCCCCACTGCGGCTGCTGCTGCTTTGGCTGTAGCGACTACTTGATTGCTGGCTGCTTTGGCGCCGAGGGCTGCGGCTGCGGTGCCGAAAATAGCTTGAACGCCGGATGTCGCGGTGTTAACGACGGAACCGATCAGGGAACCGACGGTGGTAGAGCTCACCCAGACGAGAAGTGAGAAATAGGTGGCCCAAACGACTAAACCGACGATCGCACCTAAACTCGGACTGCTAATCAAGCTCAGCTTAACTGCTAGCAAGCAAGCGAAGAAAAGGGCGACGGTGACGGTGATTAGCGTCCAAGTCCCGACTTTGCGGCCGATGTGGCGCACGGGGGCGCCGTCGCTATCCGAGTGGTGTCCGTCGTCGTGGGATTGTCCGATGTAGGAAAGGCCCGCGGCTACTGATAAATTTGTCAGCAAGAGTTGGAAAGCGCAGGCTAGAACAACTCCAGCGATGAGGGCGATAAAAAATTGTGGCCCGGAATAGAGAAGTGCTGCGTCTTCTACTCTGCTTGTAGTAGTCTGTTCTACAGGCACTTGGGCCAGCCAGAATCCGATGTTATACAGTTGTGGATTTATTGGCAAATTTTGATACATAGTATATTCCTCGTTAAAAGGTGGGTGCGCATAGTTGAGTGAGTTGGCGCGATCGGCTAATGTATAGTTTCGGCTCTCTGCCCTCAATGCCAAGCATCACCTGATTAACGATCTAAAGCATCCCCCTACAGTCGGAAGTATATAAATATGTCTGTGGCAGGCTATCACTTTAGGAATATTTGTGCTAACACAATTTTGTTTAAGTTCCACATATCTCGATCCCCCTAAATCCACCTTAAGAAGGGGGACTTTGATGGAATCTTGTCCACTCCTTATTAAGGGAAGTCGTAGGGTGCGTCGCCATCAAAAATCTCTAAATAAATATCGAAAATCTCATAGCGACGCACCTGTGAAATTACTCGTAGATGGCAAACAAGTGCAACACTTATTTGGCTGCAAAACTTCCTAATCATGGTATTATCTATTAGTGAGTCGTAGGGTGCATCGCCATCAAAAATCCCTAAATAAATATCGACAATCTCATAGCGACGCACCTGTGTAGTTACTCGTAGATGGCAAACAAATGCAACACTTGTTTGGTCGCAAAACTTTGTAATCATGGTATTATTTATTAGCATTCAAAGGATAGGATAATGCAGCCAAAAACTCATGCAATTATTATGGGCGGTAGTTTAGCAGGACTGTTGAGCGCTAGAGTATTAGCAAAACATTTCGATCGCGTAAGTATTGTTGAACGAGATTTTTTTCCCGAAAAACCCACGCCTCGCCCCGGTATTCCTCAATCGCGCCACCTTCACATCCTGTTGAATCGGGGCAAAATCATCCTAGAACAGTTGTTTCCCGGCTTGGAAAACGAACTGATAGCTGCTGGTGCTCCGAGGTTAGCTCCGAAGTCGATCGGGTGGTTTAGTCCTACCGGTTGGGCTACACATTTTACCCCGGATGTCAATGATTTAATTATGTTCAGTCGGGATTTACTCGATCGCCAAATTCGTCGCCGTTTGACTGAAAATACGAACGTGCATTTCCTGGAGGGAGGTACAGTAACGGGGTTGCTGGCGAAGGGTTCGGGCGCAGAGGTTGCTGGCGTATCGGTGCGTTTTCGCGATCGCCACAATCCAGCTAATATAAATGAACAGAATTTGAATGCAGATTTGGTAGTCGATGCTAGCGGCAAAGTTTCTCAAACACCTAAATGGTTGAAAAAACTCGGCTATGAACCTCCGCAAGAAACCCTGATCAATGCTTTTGTCGGCTATGCCACGCGCATCTATGAATGCAGCGGTAAATTGTCAGATACAGCGCCAGTATTTGTGTCAACAGCACCGCCATTTCGCACCCGCGGCGGTGCGCTTTTCCCGATCGAAGGCAATCGCTGGCTGGTAAGTCTCGGCGGGGGCGATCGCGATTATCCGCCCGCAGACGAAGCAGGTTTTCTAGAATTTGCCCGCAGTCTGCCAACTCCGATGATTTATGATGCGATTAAAGATGCAAAGGCGATCGCACCAGTGTATAGTTATCGAGGTACAGAAAACCGTTTGCGCCACTACGAACGCCTCCCGCGCTATCCTGAAAATTTAGTAATTGTCGGTCATGCAGTTTGCGCTTTCAACCCAGTTTACGGCCAGGGAATGACGGTTGCTGGATTGGATGCTCAGATGCTGGATGAGTGCCTAAAAAAACAGTGGCAGCGGTATCCAGCAGGCAATTTAACAGGCTTTGGGCGAGATTTTCAACAAAAACTTGCAAAATTACATACTATTCCTTGGACGTTTGCGATCAGTCAGGATTCGCGCTATCGGGGAAGTGAAGGTGCGAAACCCAACCTCGCCACGCGGCTGACAATTGATTATATGGATCTGGTGATAAAAGCGTTGACTACAGATGCGAAAGTTTGTCAAGCTTTTTTGGAAGTTCTGCACATGATTGAGTCGCCGGCGGTACTTTTGCATCCGAAAATTGCGTTAAAGGCGATCGCACAATTTACAAGTAGGGAAACGGCATTGCCGTCTCCGGCGCAGATTTCGGCGAATGACAGATAATTTGTATACATTAAAGGCGATCGCACAATTTACAAGTAGGGAAACAGGATTGCCCTCTCCGGCGCAGATTTCGACGAATGAAAGATAATTTGTAGGAATTTAAAATGCAGTAATAGTTTGTTGAATTTGAGTCTTGGACGCGCTGGGTGGCCAGAAACCGGGTTTTTTACGAAAATCTTTCGTTGTAGTCCGCAGATCGGGTAAAAAACCCGGTTTCTTTGGGCTGACGTGTCCAGGACTGGGTATAAATTATGATAGCAATTGCCAATTTTTTTTGTATTCACGATTTTAGCACTTAAATATTAGGCTTTCAGGACTGAAATCCTTACTACGAACCTTTTTCTGTAGGGTTATTCAATTTTTAATTAGCAATCAAATCATCTAATTGTGCTTGCATTTGATTGGTAACTAAATCGAAACAAGCATCGACATAATCGCGATCGCCCGCCGCCTCTTTACCGTACCTCTCAAATACGATCGGTTCGCACACGCGAGTCCGAATTTGCACGGGAAAAGGCAAGTTCGGTAAAGGCCCGATACTCAGTCCCCAAGGCAATCCCAAATATACTGGAAACACCACCGGATCGATGCCAAATAACCACGGCATCCCCAATTCATGCAATTGTTTTGCTTGTTCGTACAAATCAGCCAAAACTATCAAAGTATCGTGGGCACCGTGGGATATAATTGGGACGATCGGCACTTCTTCTCGCAATGCTAATTTAATAAATCCTTTGCGTCCAGCAAAGTAGATTTTATTGCGTAAGTGATAGGGGCGAAAAGTATCTTCTGCGCCGCCCGGATACACGAGAACCGGGGCATTTTTTCGGAAAGCTGCGATCGCCATTTTGGGATTTGCTTTGAGCGCGCCGCACTGCACCGCCATCCCAGCAATATCAGGAGAAACTTGCCAAACCGTCGGGTGCATCAATCCGTAGGCCAAGCGTTCCGTCCCGTACCTGTGGAACCATTCGTATAGGAACATAAACATATCAGGAGCGGCGATTCCTCCGTTGTGAGAGCCGACAACGAGCATTTTTCCGCTCGCGGGGACGTGGTGCCAGCCGTCGCTTTGGACGCGAAAATAGTGGCGGTACAGCCATTCCCACAGCGGCAGCATTAGTTTGATGAAGTCGGGATTGCGATCGTCCAAAGATAGTCCGTCAAAGCGATAGGTTTGGCTGTTGTGGCTGGGGTTGGATGCGGAATGTTTCATGAATTGGTGCTTAAGTGCGATCGATCGTAAAACAAAGTAATCTTAGTATTATAAGTCAGTCCTGAACGGATGAATGCCCAAGAAAGTAGTTTTTTTACCCGACTTGTGGACTAAAACCCAGAATTTTCGTCTTAGAATGTTGCGTAATCGCAATAAGTCAGGTTCGTAGTGTGGACTTTAGTCCGCAGCCAACCAAGCGGACTAAAGTCCACACTACGAACGAACCGTTTTTGTTATGGTAATCGACCCGAGATAATATAAATCATGCTTGAATTAAAACCCTTTGATATATTCCCTCAACACAGGTAGCAAAGTATAAAAACTTCCTGTTTGGTCAATAAAGCAACGCCGCGATAAAGATTGTAGCGCATTGAGTAAATCGGGCGATCGCAAAGTGCCATATTCTAGTAATTTTGTCAGGTTGACTGGTGCGCTTTCCCGACAAAACAAAGAGAGGACTTGTTTTTCGATTTCCGATAAGCGGCTAAACTGCTGCTGCAAAATATCTTTCAAATCTTCCGGCAACAATATAGTATCATCTGGTAATAACTCTGTGACGCATCCGCCCAACTCTTGGATCATAGTCGCGACACTTTTTAACCAGAGGGGATTACCTTGGTAGCGGTGAATGAGTGCTGAGTAGTTGTCGATATCTGCTAATCCATAATCTCTGAGGATTTCCCGTCCGGCGGCGATGTCTAAACCTTTGAGTTGTAAAGTGTTAATGTGTGTATTTGGGTTTTTAACTTGAGTAACTTCTCTGGGTTGTTCCCAACCGATAAGCAGGAAGCAACTTTGATGGGAGATTTTTTGTATTTTTTTGAATAAAGAGCGATATTCTTCGTATTCAGGTTGATATTTTCCTGCTAATTCGCCGCTGCTGAACAGGTTGTGTATGTCATCTAAGACTATTAAGCAGCGATATTTTTGTAAATATTTAATTAAGGATAATGCTTTCTGGTTATTTGTGGGTGAATCTGGCTTTTCCGACTGCGAGAAAAACTGGATTAAGTTAGCTTCAAATTCCGGGAGGGTGGGGGATGTGTCGAAGTTGCACCAAATGACGTATTCAAACTCGTGTTTGATTTGTTGGACGAGTTGCACTGCTAAGGTGGTTTTGCCGATACCGCTAATGCCGGTGATGGTTATGAGGCTGCTGTTTTGTTGTAGAATCGAGGTTGTGAGGGTTTTGAGTTCGGGAGTGCGATCGAAGAAAGCCCCTAATTCTGGCATCTCGCTTAAGTCGTGATGGGATGTTTCTTGATTTGGTGGGTTTGAGTTTGGTATGTTTGGCGGGTGTTTGGTTTCTCCACAATAATTAACTAAGCCTATTTGTGCAGAGTCTTGTGCATAATGTGAAACTATCGAGACTTGGAATCTTTGCATTGCCGATCGTAAATTTGATTTACTGACATCTTCTCCTAATTCTTCTGAAAGTATCTGCCATAATTGCGAAGCAGCATTTCTAATACGACTTTCAGAACAGTCAAAATCTTTGGCTATTTGCTTATATGTCTCATGTTGTAGAGTTCCCCGTAGTACCGCTTCTTGTAAATCGTCAAGGTGCTGACCAGTTTTATCGAAGAATATGCGATCGACGATGTTTAACATTTCTTTGAGATTCATCTGGTCAAGAGGATGGAAAATTTTTGTGTATTATAGCACGTTTTTATATATTTAAGTATATTTTGAGATATTTTAGTACATAACTAGATTGAAATAGAGTGAAAGCCGCAGAAAATTGTTGATGAAATAAGATATTTTGTGGGTAGACAAAGCTTTAATTTCTAAATATGATATAAATACAACCACTTCATAAAACAAGAGTTTTCGTATGAAAAATATGGAAGGCTTAGACATACAGAATTCCTTTACGGAAGACACTAACCATTCTCGCGATAGTGTAAGTACCCAAGCCCTGTTGGATCTTCTTTCTACCGAACCACCAAAAACTATCAATGTGATCGAAATGATTACCAAGAGTGGTGGACATATTTGCTCAGGCATTCAGGGACCTTCTCCTGAGCTAATTGATAGAATAGTTGACTTGTCTGATATTTGAACAAGTCTTGATCGAAATGACAGTAGTGGGGATGTTCGGATACATAGATTTGCTTAATTAGAATCAGAAAGTTTCACATCCCCTACTTTGTGATAAATGTGTTAAAAATATGCTTTCAGTTGATTCTGCGACACAGGTGATAGCAACATCTACCTACTACATTGATGAGCTAGGTAGTAGTGACGAATCATTCTTAGAGTTTATAAATCGCAAATTACCAGATTTGATGGAGAGTGAAAAGCAGTTATTTGGTCATATTGACAAGAAAACATTGATTTTTGATGCTGCATTTAGAACTAAAACGAATGTTGAATATCAGATATTAGTTCAACGGGATTATATCTTATTTTCAAGATATGCAGTAATTAGAGCCTTTGGAAATGAAACGCAAACATATTGTAACTTGAGTGCTTTCTCTGCACGAGATACGTTCCCAGATTTCAATAAGTACATAAATTTTGTCCGGGGAGAAGATCCGATACTTGATATTGGTATTAGTTGTCAATCCCTAATTAGGTGGATACTTAAGTGCCTACGTCACGTATCTTTAAGTGAATTAGAAAGGCAAATAATATGCTATGAAATAAAACAACTAGCAGATTATTGTGACCTTCATATACCAGAAGATAAACTGTTTGATATTCTTAATATTGCTCATCTAGATATCACCAATCAATCTTCTTATGCACAATTATTAGAGAACCTATGTGACTTTGGGTTCTTGATATGGAAAAGCTACTTTAGGATTAAGTCAAACTGTTTTTATCAACACGCGGAGAATGATGGCTATGAATCATCAGATTGAAAGTAAGCCAATTTTAGGGGTGGGAATTGCTTTTATACCCAATTTTATCAAACTCCTAAAATCACAAAATCAATTTAATAATGATATTCTGCCAAGACATATCGACTTTTTTGAAATTTCATCACTCGATGAAAAAGAACTAGAAGAAGAGGAAATTCTCCAGTGGTTTCCGCTTCTTAACAAAAAGAATATTACTGCACATATTTTCGGTTTTAGAGTAGGCACTAAATTAGGCCCCAGCGATGAGTTTATCTCGAAAGTCAACAAAGCGGTTTCAATAATACAACCCACTTTTATATCGGAAGATTTATCTCAGTTTCGAGTCGCGCCAACTGCTATCGATACATCACCTCTTCTTCTGACTGATGAAACTAAGAAATACTGCGTTGATGCTCTGATCAAAATAAATGAAGCAGTTGAAGTACCTTTTCTTTTAGAAAATCCACCAATATCCTTTATGATTGGTGAACAAGATTTCCTCACTTGGTTCTCAGATTGCCTTGAGTTATCTAATTCATACTGCTTACTCGATATTGGACATTTGTTGTCATGGGAAAGTATAGTTGGTGAATCAGTAATCAGTCGATTGAAAGACTTTCCACTTGACAAGGTTGTTCAGATACATTTAGCTCAAGGTATGGTTGACTATACTTCAAAATATTACGCTGATTTGCATGGAGAGCCTTATAGTGAAAGACTTTACGAAATACTCCTGTATCTTTTAGAAAAATGCCCTAACCTGAAGGCTGTTACTCTAGAACACTTTAATCTTTTCACTGCACTTTCTACAGGGCTTAATGATTTACAAAGAGTAAGAGAGATTACAAAAAACTTTCTCGAATCAAAAACTGCTGTATAAATTATGTTGAAATTAGGTTCTATTTATGCCCAGTATTGATACTTACCTCTCAAATAAAGTTTCTAACCCAGAGAAAATAAACTCCCTGCTCAAGTACAAACTACAACTCAATTTCTATGGATTTTTACTAGACTTAAATTTCACTCATCTGGAAGACGTTACTCATTATAAATACTATTTTAATTATTTTATCAATAAATTTACATCTGTCAAGAGCCGACTAGAAACTAACTGGATAGCTGACTCTGGTCGTCAAGCATTTAGTAAAATATTAGAAGCTCCTCAGTATTTCAAAGAAATTCAAGTAATTCATAACAATACTACCTTCTTATATGACAGATTCAGTTATAAATCATCCCAACCTTCTCTGATTCCTCCATTGCATCTTAGCCCTTTTTGCAATCATCATATTGGTTTTCATGGTGCTGCCGTAGCATACGATCAAAAATCAATACTAATATTTGGTAAAAATAATTCGGGTAAATCAACATATTCGATCAACTTAATTTTTAATGGCTTTAAGCTTCTATCTGATGACACGATAATATATGATGCTTGGAATAACCAATTGCTAGCATTTCCGAGACCTATTGGTTTACGAGAAGGTACTATTGAAGCACATCCAAATATAAAAAAAAATATTTTACCTAATAAAAAATTTATCAGATATCAATCTGTTGATTATACACACTTAATGATTTCTCCAGAAGAATTATTTCCTGGCTGCATTATTGATTGTGCTGAACCAAATGTTGCCATCTTTTTAAATCATATTTCAGGCAAGCAAGAAGTTACAATTGATAAAATTGATAAATCTTCACTGGATAAGTTGTTAAGGATTTTTTCTTACTATTCCGAACTTAACCCCAAAGAATACAGTGAAAATCTTCAAGCTTTATTAGAAAAGTTGGTTAAAGTCTACATTATATCATATGATATTAGATTAACTGATATGCAGTATTTGATTGAAGTTGCACACAAATTCTTAAAACATAGCATATAACCTACCTAGCTTACTATGATACCAATCAAACATGAATTATTAGTAGAACTCATATCTAATCCTCTGTTGAGAGAGGAAAATTTTATCTCTTCTACTTTGTCAGATATATCTAGTGATGATGTACTGAGTTTTCGCAAAGTTTTACAATTTAATGAACAAGAGCTTCTTATTAATCCATTCATACATACAAAAAAATATATTTCTTATGATGAAATAGAAAAGATATCTAAAATTTACTTCGGAAAATGCGGATTGCATAGAGAGATGTATACAAAAAAAGTTAAAACCTATGGTTTAATCCTTTTTAAGTATTTATTACAGTCTCGAAAACCTTTGTGGTTACGAGATATAGCGAAGTATGAGTTTATATTGTTTTCACAACTGTGGATTACCGGCTATAATAATGATAACCTTCTCAATAGACAGCATATTTCAAATCACTATTTAGTGAATAATCTCTGTAGATTAGGAGAATTTTCTTTTGATATTGAAGCTTATATGGACAATCCAGAAACAACTGAATTTTTATTTAAACAGAAGACTAATAAATACTTAGTATTCATTGGAAATCATGAAACACCCTCTGTTAGCACTAAGTCTATAGACACAATTACTTACTCCCTGATTAGGTTTTGTAGACAGCCTAGATCTATACTGGAAATCAATAACTTTTTAAGAAATCAACTTTCATTAAATGAAAAGGAGAGTACGAAGATATCTCATAGCCTAACTAGCTTGCTTGAAAGCTGGAATATTCTAAATTTATTTACAACTAGCGCAGGTTAAATAGTCACCTAAAGAGGCAAATATATGAAGTTTGGTATTGGATGGCGAGAAGAAGTCTTAACGGAGATTAATCAGCAAGTTGAGAATATTGATGTAATAGAGATAATGGCAGATCAATATATGTTTGATCTCCGAAAGAAAGTTGAGATATTGAAGAAGTTCTTACCCAAAAAAGATATTATTTTTCACTGCGTAAGCCTTTCCATCGGTTCCTCTGAGATTGAGTTAGACTATTTATATGAACTGAAAAGATTAGTGGATATTTTCGATCCTCTAATTATAAGCGATCACATAGGGATTACCCGATATAAATCTTATGACACTGGCATTGCTTGTCCGGTATCATACAACTCCAAGACTCTAAAAATTTTTGAGGCAAATATCAGGAAATTCCAGAAAATCATAGGAAAACCTCTTCTTTTAGAAAATATTAGCTGTCCTTTAAAAATGTTAGATGAAGAATTTTCTGAAGCAGAATTTATAGCGAAGTTATATCAAGTAACAGGTGTAAATATTCTACTTGATGTAACCAACTTATATATAAATTCCAAGAATCATAACTTTGACTATCGTGAATGGTTAGAGAAAATTCCAATTTCGTCGGTTCGCCAGCTTCACTTAGCAGGAGGAAATGAGGTTGAGGGTAAGCTCTGGGATAGCCATTGTTGTGCAGTTGCTAAAGATAATTGGAGTGTCTATGAGATGGCAATTAATCTTTTTAGTCAGATCGAGTTTGTGATTGTAGAGCGTGACAACAGGTATGAAACTTTTTACGAATCAATAAATGATGTTTTTACTGCTAGAGATATTTTGTTAAAGCAAAGGTAATTTGCATAAGTAAATAATTAAGGTTGTCCTTAGCTGTTCGGCAGATTTTCCGTAAAATATTTGTCTAACATTAATGCTCCATCTGATAAATTAGAATAGGTCAGTGTCGAGCATTGTGTTGTTTCATAAAGTGATAGCAAATCTTGAAAAAACTCATTTCTATCAAGTCCACATTCAGTCCGACATTGCCAAGTTTCTAACATAAAATCTTTCACATCTGATGCCTTTAAATTAGTCGTATTTTCACTTTTTTTACATATGGCAATGAATGAAGGTGAGGCAGACTCAGAAACGGTGGAGGAAAAAAAGCTAGAGAAATGATTTAAGTAAATTAAACCTGTATTGGGCGACTCTACCTGAATAGTCTTGGGATGTTTGACAATTGCTTTACCTAAATCACCTAACTCTGGAATATTATAATAACGAAAAGCACATAGAGTGCTGTATGGTTTCACTTTTCTAGTTTGGCGATCTATCACTATTAATCCATCACTCAAAAAGGAATAGCCCATCTTCAAAAGAATAGCTGTTAATGTAGTTTTTCCTTGCCACCAGCCTCCTACAATCAGACATACTTTACCTTTATTACTAATCAGAGCATTGCCCTCAATTACTAATAATTTATTCCTCAAAGGCTCTATATTAAATGGCGGGATAACCATCTCATCTGTAGGCCATTTATCATATTTTTGAAGCCTAGTAAGTTTATTATTCATTCTGCGATAAACAGTCTTAACAAGATTGTCATGACAGTAATTAGCTATCGTCCAAGTTAGCTCTTCAAGTTGCTTCTGCTCTTCTCTAGTTTGATATAAATTTCTTTCTATTGAAAAGAAAAACTCTATATAATCTTCTCCGGCTCTTGGAGCAATACAAAACATTTCAAAAATAAACTCAAATTCTGAGTGCATTGCTCTTGACTGTGATCTGACACAGACATAGCATCCATAAAAATCGAGGTATAGCTTGTATGAGCAGATATTTTCAAGAACTTCTATGAATTCTTGGTCGTAAATATCTTCTTCTGGTTCACGGTACATAGTACCTGAAGCATATTGAGCTAAGAGCTTACCCATAGGACAACTTAAGTTACTTTGTGTTAACCTTATAAGTCTAGCATAAAAGGTAGTGCATGAAATAACTCACGACCCCACGACCGTTTTATGCTAAATTCTCATGACCCCTATTCCGTCAGATAAAGAATTGATGAATAAGATTCCTTTGATCGACTACAGCAATCATCCTGCCTATGGAAAACTGTTTGGTCAACCATCACGACATAACCAATATTTAGCTCTTAATAAATTTTTACCCAGCTTTTTACGATGTTTAAAAAATAATTTACATAATTTCAAATATAGTTCATTAACAATTGATTGCTATCCTACAAATATACCTACACAATTAGAGCAATTTATACAGAATGGAATAATTGTTAAAAAAATATCTCATTTACAAAAATCAAGACTTACTAATTTATTGAAGTATTGGATATTTATACTCAAGTGCAAACGAGCAAAGATACCTGCCGATAAACGCACTTTCATTGATAATATGTTATGTATTTATGAAGATTTATTATACAATGAATGTCTTGAAATCCTTAATAATCATGCTATAATTAAAATAGCAAGTATTTACATAGGATATTCAATCACTCTAAAAAAGATATCTCTTCATATTTATGATGAAAGTGATAATTTTATTTATCAAGCTTTTGAAAACATGGATGCTCCTGCCACAACAGACCTGCATATAGATTGGAGTTACCATCGAATGGTTAAGTGTCTTATTTATCTAAATGATGTTGATGAAAATAATGGGCAGTTCAAATACGTTATAGGGAGTAATAATTATCAACTGGGATTATGGGAAAAAAGTATACGTTATGCCAATAGTTTTTGCGGTTTAAGCAAATGCTCTATTTCAGAACGTGAGTTGTTTTGGGCATTGCCAAAATTCTTTCAAAAAAAAGCAGAATTTGGCAATGACTTGCTCGATACATCTCTAGAATCAGCAGCACTTCTAGGCAGGGAGTGTCATTTCACTTCTGAGGATGGGGATCTCCTTTTTTTTGATAATGAAGGAATTCATCGAGGTGGAGATGTGCGTAAAGGAGAAAGGCAAGTCCTGCAACTTTATCTCTGGCATTAATATTTTTGCAGCCAATGCCAAAAATAATAACTTATTGCTTTAGTCCAAAGACCTTGTAGGTTGGATTTCCTTGCGCCAACCCAACCTCTTTTTCCACTGACAATTTTATCCATTTCCACCATTTCAAAGGGCGCTGATTACACACAATGGCGTGAAGCGTAGCTATCCCGTAGGGCGATCGCCCTTTGTTTGTTCTCACGAGCGATCGCCCTAGCAGACAAAAGGGCGATCGCCCTCTGCGCTACAATATCAGTGTAGCGATCGGGAGGCAAGACTATGCAAACCATCCTTTTAAGTCGCGCAGAAGTGGCACGGCGCGCAAGACAATTGTACGAAAACAGCATCCGCCAACAAGTCGAGATAGACGAAAACATCGGGAAGATGGTCATCATCGACTTTGAATCAGGAGACTACGAAGTAGATGAAACTGGGTTAAAAGCAGCCCGCAACCTGGGAGTAAAACATCCCAATGCTCGTCTATTCGGCATCCGTATTGGATACAATGTAGCTGTGTCATTCGGTGGAGTTATGGAGCGTGTATACAAATGATTTCGGGTATTGTGACTGATAGACACGCCACCGTCACTTTGACATTTATACTCCCGAATGGCTCAACTTTACCGATCGAATTTGTCATCGATACAGGATTCACAGGAGACCTTTGCTTGCCTCCAGAAGCCGTTTCATTATTAAGGCTACCTTTCATATTCGATTTTCCAGCAAATTTGGCAGACAACAGCGAGGTTTTACTGCCAGTCCATGAAGCCGTTGTCATCTGGGATGGGGAAGAACGGGAAGTTCGTTTGATTGCTACAGGAAGGCGACCATTGCTAGGAACTGGTATGTTAGACGATCGAGAACTTGTGATTCAGTTCACCGAAGGCGGGAAGCGTAACAATCGATGATTTGTAATACGTAGGCGATCGCCCTTTCCTACATATTCCATTAACCCTCGTATCACCCCAACCTCTCTTTCCACTGACAATCCGAGCCATTTCCACCATTTCAAAGGGCGACGATCGCACAGAGGGCGTGAATCGTAGGTATCCCGCAGGAATCTCGTCCTTTCTTTGTTCTCATGAGCGATCGCCGCAGCAAACAAAAGGGCGATCGCCTTTTTCTGCCTCAATCATCTGTGTCGAACAATCTTGACGATGATAGCGGAGATTCGGAAAAATACGATCTATGATAGATTTAAGCAATTATTCTAAAAAATCTATGGAATACAATCAAATCATCACCATTGAACCTGGAAAACGCAGCGGTAAGCCCTGTATTCGGGGAATGCGAATTACTGTGTACGATATCCTAGAGTATTTGGCTGGTGGTATGACAGAGGCAGAAGTTCTAGAAGATTTTTCGGAACTCACTTCCCAAGACATCAAAGCTTGCCTTGCCTTTGCCGCTGACCGTGAGAAAAAACTATTTGTGGCATCTTTGTGAGACTACTACTCGATGAAAACTTGTCAGACGGAATTGTTCGCAGGATTATCGATTTGTATCCCGATTCCGCTCATGTCAAAACATTGGCACTTACGAATACTGATGATTCAATTATTTGGGAATATGCTCATGCGAATAATTTTGTGATTGTTTCCAAGGATTCTGATTTTCATCAACGGAGTTTGCTGTACGGGCATCCACCCAAATTTATCTACCTTCGCATTGGTAACAGTCCAACGTCCAAGATTGTTCAGATATTAAGAGATAATTTTGACATTATAATTCAATTTTGGAATAGCGAAGTAGAAAGTATCTTGGTATTGGCTTAATGCGTTGGGGAAGCCCCAGAAAGTATATTCCCTTAACCCTCGTGTCACCCAACCTCTCTTTCCACTGACAATCCGATCCATTTCCACCATTTCAAAGGGTGACGATCGCACAGAGGGCGTTAAGCGTAGCTATCCCGCAGGGATCTCGCCCTTTGTTCTCATGAGCGATCGCCCTAGCAGACAAAAGGGATCTCGCGCACAGAAATATAGAATATTGCCTAACTGAGTGTTTGTAGCGCTGAATTGCCTGTAAGGTTAGCATCAACTGTAGCTAATATTAAGCCATAATGAATAGCTGTGGCGGCAATAAATCGGTCTCCGGGGTCTTGATGTGGTAGTGCAATCTCGCGACTTAAAATTGCAATCGCGTGATTCATAGGGGCTTCGCGGGTTTCCAAGGTTTTTAAAGCTAAGTTAACCCATGTAACCGGATCGGGCTGCAAGGATATCCGTCCTTTTTCTGCAAGAATGAGCGTCTCCCAAATGCTAATTGGACTCAGCCAAAGTTCTGTATTAGGATCGGCGATCGCTGTTTGAAGTTGGAGCGATAGGCGTTCGTCGCCCAGCAAATACCAAAGCCAAATGTGGGTATCGAGTAAAAGTTTCATTCTAAAACCTCCCACAGTTCGGCGACAGGAGGAATTAAATCTCCTAATATTTCACCGCTCCCTTTCATTGTGCCAAAAGTGGGGCGTGGGGTTTGGGTAGTGGCAGGATAGATAATCACTAATGGTTTCCCTTCATGGATGATGGTGAGAGGAGTTTTGGTACGTTCGACCTCTATAAATAGAGTTTGGAGAGTTTGGGGTAATTCAGTCGTGGTAATTTGCATCATTTTTCGACCCTAAATAGTTTGTGATAGTTGATATCCGAGTCCAGTCGCTCCGCAAGCGTTCTTTTAAAGCATTTCAATTTCTCATAATCCTCCTAATAACTGTATTATACAAGTTAGCTAGTTTGTCAATACTTTATCCTATGGCTCGATCGTCCGGGTGTAGGGTAAGGCAACCGTTGGCATCGCCCTTTCCAACATATTCCATTCACCCTCGTGTCACCCAACCTCTCTTTCCACTGACAATCCAATCCATTTTCACCATTTCAAACTGCGATGATTGCACACAGGGGCGTGAAGTGTAGCTATCCCCTAGGGAATCGCCCCAGCAAACAAAAGGGCGAGATCCCCTGACACCAAATACCAAACACTGCAATGAGTCTACGAGGTGCGATCGCCCTGACTGTTTTTTCCCACAATCACTCAACACACCAAACCAAATTAAAACCGTAGGAATCTAATCACAATTAAGCATAAAAGTCAATACTGTTTCATCAATTCCCTTGAGTTGCAGCGACTTATATTTAACAATTCGATCCTCCTCAACATAATCTGCAACCGCCGCCGAAACGAGTACAGAGTTTGGTTCCGCCACCTCTTGCAAACGGGCGGCAATATTCACGCTCGGCCCGATCGCAGTATAATCAGATCGATCGGGGCCGCCAAACATACCCACCACCGCAGTACCCTGATGAATACCGCAGCGAAACCGCACCGGAGGCACCCCATTTTCCCCCACAATTCCCTGCTCCAACCAGCGCTGGTTAAGCTGCTTCAGGGCTCGCAGCATTTCGCCAGCAGCAGCTATAGCACGGCGTACTTGCTCGTTAGGCGTTAGTTCCTCCGGCGCGCCAAAGAGAGCCATTACCGCATCTCCGACAAACTTGTCTACCGTACCGCCGCTGTCAAAAATAGCCTTAGTCATTGCCGCCAAATATTCATTCAAAAGCTCAGCTACCCGGCGCGAGCGCAGCGTATTTGCCATTTGAGTAAAACCGACAATATCGCTAAATAAAATAGTAATCAATCGCGGTTCCGGCCGCAAATCCAGAGCCAAATCTCCAGTCGCAGCGGCCTTCACCATCGACGGCGGTAAAAATCGGCGCAGCACCGACTCAGTTAAATAACTGTTCAACTGCTGCACTCGCCGCTCGTTTTGTTTAAGGGCGATTAAATTCCGCACTTCTGCCAACAATTCGCGATCGTTAAAAGGCTTAGATAAATAAGCATCAGCACCCCGTTCTACCCCTTCAATCCGAGTATCTGCGTCCGCTTTAGCAGTTAGCAAAATTGCCGGAGTTCCCCGCAATTCTTCGTCCTGTCGAATCATCCGAATCAAATCCAAACCCGAGATTACAGGCATCATTAAATCGGTGAGAATTAGATCGGGACGGCGGTTTTTTGCTACGGCAAATCCTTCTTGTCCGTTGCGAGCCAGCAAAACTGCAAAGCCGGACGCTCGCAGAATTTCTGACACATAAAAGCGCAAATCTGGATTGTCGTCAACCACCAAAACCGTACCCGCTACTGTTTCTGAATTTATCGGTTCTAGAGCCTCAAAATTATTATTTTCTGCTTCATCTTCAGACAAATCTGCCTCCACATCTGCCAGTTCCACCGCTGCTTTTGATGCGTGAAACTCGGCGGGGATTTCTAGTACCCGCTCTGGGGGTAAGTGAGTCGAACCGAAGTGCAGCCAAACGGTAAAAGTAGTACCTTCGCCGTAAACTGAATCGACGGAAATTTGACCGCCGTGGAGTTCGACTAATTCTTTGACAAGTGCCAAACCTAAACCGCTGCCTTCGTAGGAACGGCTAGCAGAACCTTCGGCTTGGTGAAAGCGCTCGAACAAATAGGGAATTTGTTCGGTGCGAATGCCGATGCCGGTGTCTTTTACTTGTAACAAGCAGTGAGCGCCCGCTGGTTCAACTGTTAGGGTGATTGTTCCGCTTTCAGGGGTAAATTTGACAGCATTTGATAGCAGGTTGTAAATAACTTTGTCAAATCTTTCAATATCCAAATAAAGTAAAGGACATTCTTGGAGTTGGGTGATTAATTGCAGTCCTTTTTTGTCGCAGTAGGCACGGAACGACTCTGCCGTAGAGTAACAGAAACCGACTAAATCGCAGGGGCGAAAACTCGGCTGCATCCGTCCCGCATCGAGGCGCTGCAAGTCCAGCAGTTGATTTACTAAGCGCAGCAAGCGGCGGGAATTTCGCAAGGCGATTACTGCTTGTTCGTAGGGTAAGTCTTCTTTGCGGCCGCAAGCTGATTCTAGAGGGCCGATGGTTAGGGTGAGAGGTGTGCGGAATTCGTGGGAGATATTTTGGAAAAATTCGGTTTTGAGCCGATCGGCTTCCAAGAGCCGTTCTGCCTGCTGTCTGGTAGTCTGGTAGAGGCGGGACTGCTGCACCGCCAGAGCCGCTTGAGTTGCCACTATTTGAGCCAAGTCAATGTCTGAGACGTTCCAGCGGCGGGTGCTGCGATTTTGGCGCAGGGAAATGCTACCGATGATTTTGCCTTCGGAGAGTAGCGGAACGACTAAAAGAGCGCGGGCTGGCGATCGAACTTGCAGTTCTGTAACATTTAAATCGGGGCGTTCGCTGAGGTCTTCAACCGCCACCGCCTCTTTTGATACCATAACTTGCAGCAACACCGGATTGCCGCGAATCGGCACCAAAGACTGCGGCAGGGAAGGATGGGCAAAAACCCAGCCGCGAGCGTTAGTAGCAGCACTCTGAGCAGCAGTTTCTGAGCCTGGAGGGTTCGCAACTACCTGTGGATTGTTAAACTCCTGTTTGACAGCCACCGTATCCCTATTGGCGTCGTAGAGTCCTACGCACTGGACGTATTCATCATCTTCTGTCCACAGAGAAAGGGCGCAGCCGTCAACTTGCAAAGCTTGGCCGAGTTGTTGAGTAATCGCTGCAAAAATATTTTGGGGGTCGAGGCTCGATCGAATTGCCGTAGTAATAGTATTGACTAAGGCCTCGCGCTTTGCCAGCGCCCGCACCTGTTCGTAAGCCCTGGCTTGAGAAAGCGCCAAAGCCGCTTGGTCGGCCACGGTAATTACTAACTGTACCTCGTGGTCTTCCCATTCGCGCGATCGATCGAACTGGTGCAGCGCTAAGACTGCCATCAGTTCCATTTGGTAAAACAGCGGTACGATTAAGCTCGATCGAATATTCGCAGTTTGGTAAGCCTGACGCCGCTGATTGTCCCAGTTTAAAACTCGATCGTCAGTTTGGGCATCTTGAATCACCTCCACATCCAGAGTTTCCCAAACCAAATCCGGCAGCACATCCGCTGAAAGTCCACCGCTAGAAGCATCCCGTCTGGCTTCAGCATCGCCCCGCAACGCTTTAGTTTCCGCCTTCTGGTAAACAAACCACTCATCCGCCACCCGGCCGTCTTGGAACGGCCGCAGCAGACAGCAACTCACCTCAAACATCTGTCCAACGGTTTCCACAATTCTTTGCAGCATTTGCTGGTAATTAGGAGCCGATCGAATAGTATTGGTAACGGCATAAAGCAGCGATTCTTGTGAGAGAGCCCTCCGCAATTCATTCGTGCGGGCCTTCAGGACATTGTGAGTATCAACAGCTTGACTGACAAGAGCCCTAAGTTCTTCAGCATCCCAAGGCTTGGTAACGAACTTGAATACTTTGCCAGCATTAATAGCTTCAACTAAATCTTCAACATCCGTATAGCCAGTTAAAATAATGCGAATCACATCCGGGTATTGAGCAGCAGTCAGGCTGAGAAACTCCGTACCGCTCATTTTTGGCATTCGCTGGTCAGAGATAATCACCGCAACTTCTCCCTCTTTTGCTAAAATTTCGAGGGCGGCGGGGCCTGATTCGGCTCGGAGCACTTTATAGTCTCGATGGAAGGTGCGGTAAAGCAAGTCGAGGTTATCCGGTTCGTCATCGACAACCAGAATTTTTAGCTTAGGATTTTCTTGGGAATTCATGCACCGTTCTCCTGTGCCCCGGGGCAGTTCGATTTAATAAGTCCGATCAAAGGAAGAATTCGCCGGTTTCAATTGCACAAGTCATACCATTTGCGATTTGGGATGACTGACGCTCCCAGGGGTTGGAGTTGCCTTGTGGTTGCTTTTTTTGAAACTGGTATCACAATAATTTGTGAATCTAAATTTGTTGTGAGTAGGCCCATACCAGCATCAAAATTAATTTTTAATCTCGGGGTTTTTAAGTCCGAATTGTTTTTTTTCACAGCAGTCTGTCGTGCACCCCAATTTTATTATTTAATGATATTCATATCTGGTCGTTTTGCGGGAAGTGTCCTATACCCCTCACTGTTGCTAGGATAGCAAACAGGAATCAGGTAATTTTTACACCATTGTACATATCTCACAATACATATAAATAACCGTCCTAATTGTGATTTGACTGGCGTTTATTTATGTGCTATTGTCCCTACTCTCCCTATTTTATTTGGTATGTATTAAGATGCCCGCAGCATGAAACAATAGACAACCAACATCTTCGGGCCTGTTGGTGCTGCCAAGGAGACAGCAATTTTAACATTCCGCCCGCAGATGCGGCCCGCGAGCCTGCACCTGTGTCCCCGATCAGTCTTGGGGGGTGGCTGACAGACTGCACGGGCGAAGATGTGCCAGTGACTCAATTGCTGTACCATTTCTAGTTAGACTGGCACTTTTTGGGCTACTTTCACCATTTCTTGTGCCTCGTGCAGGGCAACGACCAGCCAATTAGTGTGCAGAAACCCCGCAAGCTTGAGCATCCATCTGTTAATCTTAGCTAGGGATGTACTCTGTGGAAACCAGCCAGTCGATTTTAGATTTGAGACTGAAGCCTTCGATCGCGCAATTGCGTTTGCTTGTGTTGCCCGATCGCCAGCCGAAGGGCGTAGCCCGCTCGCGCCACAGAAGGGTCGAAGCGTCGAACATGGGAGATTTGAGAGTTACTGGCAGCGCAGTGAATCTGGGAACCGGAACATCCGCGTTGTCCGAAACAGAAGGCTTTAAAATTTTGACCTCTCCACGAGAGTCCTGTGCGGGCTGGTATGGGTTTTTGGGCGGGGTCAATTAGCTCGATCGAGGTTTTGAAGCTCTCAGTTGCGCGCAGCACAATCTCGATCCAAAGCGGAAAAATCCCCGCGAGATATTTCCAGACATCCAAATTGAAGTTGCACGGTTGGGAGAGTACACTGACGATGGCAATAGCTTGCAGCCGATGCGATCGTCGGCGACGGGCGATCGCCCAGAAATGGTTAAATACTTGGTAGTCCGGTGCTGGCGCGCCTCCGGCGTACCT
This sequence comes from Microcoleus sp. bin38.metabat.b11b12b14.051, assembly GCF_013299165.1. Taxonomy (NCBI): domain Bacteria; kingdom Bacillati; phylum Cyanobacteriota; class Cyanophyceae; order Oscillatoriales; family Microcoleaceae; genus Microcoleus; species Microcoleus sp. bin38.metabat.b11b12b14.051. The sequence goes on along the minus strand of NZ_JAAFKD010000040.1, from coordinate 21,129 downwards.
CCGATGCACCCCCGGCGGATCTCAGTCTGGCCTATGGTTGAGTTTTTCAATTACCGCTTGAGGGATTAATTCAATTCGATCGACTATTTGCGCCAGCAAATAGCGCTAGGGTTTGAATATCCCCTAAAAACTCTCACGCTGGCCGAGTTAGCCTGTAAAGACTTTCTCTACGTTACAGGTTTAGATAGACATAGCCAGTCTGTCCTCTGCGGAAGTGAACTCGACTCTTGAGAATCAAGTCATCAAGCTTTCACCGATCGACTTGAGTAAGATGGAGTAGGTTTCACAGAGCATAATCTGACGTTAACACCTTTTTGAGTGTTTTTAATATCTTTCCGAATACCCACAAATCTCTAACCTGAGGAGCGGTCTGAATTGCAGCAATTTCAGTTTAAAATGTTAAAATATCCCCCCATTTTAAATACTCCTTAATTACCCTGAAATATGCTTTTACCATAAAAAGTTGGTTGAAAGCCTTTCCGTTTGATGGACAAATTAACAGAAGACTATTCATTACTCCAATCCTCTTCCTTCCACGTAAAGGTCGCCGGGGTTCCGTCAACTGTCAAATGTCATGCACGTCAACTTTCAGTCGCCCGGATTCCGTCAACAGTCAGACAGGTCATCTGTCAACTGTCAAGCATCAACTGTCAACCCAAAGGAGCCTAAAATATGTTGTTAATAAGTTTCGCTATTAAATCGGAGATAGTAACAGATTGAATTAGATATAGCAATTGAAGCGAAAGATGAGATACGCTTGGGTAATTGGTAATCACCTAAAAGCTTGGCTCGTTGGGCATTTGGTGTCATGCCAATTATTGATTACCAATTACCCACGCTCAATTAACAGACATACCTCATGTTTTTGAGACTAGACTATATGACAATTCAGTTCAGTTGTAAAAAGCAACGGTATTCAAGCTTTCAACCATGATTTTATAGGTAATTTCCCATCTAATTTATTTATATAAAATCTAAAATACTACAAGATGGGCAGCTTATAAACCAGCATCAATAAATTAATATAGTGGCCTGGAATTGTGAATCATTCCTTTTTTTCCTCACCGTCTCACCAACAACAAACTCCCGGAATTTCCAGATTTTCCATTCGGGCGGCAGCGTCGAACGACTTAGCACAGCTAGCCGATATTTTGGCTATGAGCTTTCACTCCCGGGAGGGGTTTGTAGAATGGATTTATCCGGTGTTGCGCTTGGGCATTTACGAAGATTTAAAAAATAGACTGCGTTCCAAGGCAGAACATTACATTTGTCTAGTTGGTGAGCTAGTTTCGCGGGACGAAGGAACGCAGAATTATCGATCGCGCCGAACTCAGTGCATAGCGGGAACAGTAGAAATGGCACTGCGTTCTCGCTTCCCTTGGCAAATCCCAAGTTCTGACTATCCTTATTTGTCGAATTTAGCAGTTCACCCCGATTACAGGCGACAAGGAGTTGCTCAACAGTTGCTCAGCAACTGCGAGGATACAGCCAAAGAATGGGGATTTTCCGAGATTTACCTCCACGTTTTGGAAAATAATCACGGGGCGCGACAGTTGTACTATCAAGCTGGCTATCGCTTGCAACAGGTGGATTGGAATTGGACTTGTTGGCTGTTTGGTCAGCCGCGGCGGCTGTTTTTACGCAAGCAGATATCCTTCTCTTAAGGTTGCACTTATAGCAGGGCGATCGAAATATGAGGCACCCGACCAGAAGGCATAATTGGCAATGGGTAATATCGCGTGCGATCGATTAAACGTACTAAGATTTGTTCGTAGTGTGGACTTCAGTCCGCTCTATAGCTGCGGACTCAAGTCCGCACTACCAACCTTATTAAGATTTGTTTGTAGTGCGGACTTCAGTCCGCCGATTAAACGTACTAAGATTTGTTCGTAGTGCGGACTTCAGTCCGCTCTCCCGCGGACTGAAGTCCGCACTACGAACCTTTTTTGTTGTGGTAATCGACCGAACATGATATCAGGGGCAAAGAAAGCAATTATATTTTTTCCTTTTACCGTTTTTCCCAGTTATCAACTCTGCCCGATATTTCGCTGGAATTCCTAAAGGAATTTGGCAACTTTGTTCGTTGAAGTAAGAGTGAAAAGTTAAGGTAAAAGCCAGAATTTACGAGGGTGAGGAACGCCACAGAAGTTTTGATATCTGTGGCGTTTTGTGATGAAAACAGGGGACTTTTGCTGCCTATTCTAACCCTCTACGCGCAATAAATTGGACGAGAGGAAATCCGAGGAAGCGATCGCCCCGTTCACCCCAACCAGATTACCTAAAACCCGATTAGTTCCTGTGACTTGCAGCAACGTACCGTTAGGAGTAGCGCTAAACTGCAACTGCTGGAAACTCAGACCGCCGGTCAAAACAAACTTATCGACGCCTACCTCGAAGTTAATCACAGTATCGGTGCCACCGTCAGCACTCAACACAAATTGATCGCTGCCAAGGCCTCCGATTAAAGTATCGTCGCCCAAGCCGCCAAACAGCCAATCGTCGCCAGCACCGCCATTGAGCAAGTCGCTATCCTTACCGCCAATCAGGGTATCGCTGCCAGCATCTCCGTTGATAGTATCTTGCCCTTCGTTGCCGTAGAGCAAGTCATCGCCGTCACCACCGTCCATGCAGTCTTGCTGGCCGTTGGCACGCACCGAGACACCTCGGTTATCGGAGCGATCGCCGTAGATGGTATCGTTGCCATCATTACCGCAGAGGTCATCGTTGCCGTCACCGCCGTAAATCACGTCGTTGCCGAGATCTCCGTGTATGAGGTCGTTACCTTTGCCGCCGTAAATATTGTCGTCGTCTTTACCGCCAGCGATCGTATCGTCACCTTCGTCGCCGTAGAGTACGTCTGCACCGGTGTTACCAAAGAGCCAGTCCTTACCGTTGACATCTTTACCTCGACCTCGGGCGCCACCGTACATGGTGTCATCACCGCTATCGCCGACAAGGGTATCTGAGCCGAGTTCGCCCCAAATCAGGTCATTATCTTTGCCACCCCAAACGCAATCGCTGCCTTTACCTGCTTGGACAGTATCATTGCCGTTGCCACCGCCGATAATGTCGTTGCCGGTACCGCCAAAGATTAAGTCTTCTTCGCCACCACCGTTAGCTGAGTTGGAACCGCCGCTGTCGCCGAGCAGAGTATCGGCTCCTTCGCCGCCGTAGAGGGTATCTGAGCCTAATTGACCGTAGATCAGGTCATTGCCTTTACCCCCGTAAGCGCGATCGTTATCTTTGCCTGCAACCAGGGTATCGTCGCCTTCTTGGCCGCTGAGGAAGTCGTTGCCGAACCCTCCGTAAAGCAAGTCGCGTCCTTGGAAATCGACGCTCCTTTTACTGTTGGTGCCGCCAAACAAGGAGTCGTCGCCGGTGCCACCAATCAAGGTATCGGAGCCGAGTTCGCCCCAAATGAGGTCATTTTCTTTGCCTCCTAAGGCAATATCGTTACCTTTGCCGGCATAGATGGTATCGTTGCCCTCGTTGCCGTTAATTAAATCTCCACCGTCGCCTCCGAAGATCAAATCGCCATCGTCAGCAGCCGTGCTGGAGTTATCGCGGCCGTTGTCTCCCAAAATCGTATCGGCACCTTCATCTCCAAATAGGGTGTCAGAGCCTAAGTCGCCAGCAATCCAGTCGTTCTGTTTGCCGGCATGGACGATATCGTTGCCCTCGCCAGCGTACACAATATCGGTGTCTGTGTCGGCAAAAATCCTGTCATTGCCTTCGTTGCCGTAAATTTCGTCGGCACCGTCTTTACCTAAAATCGTGTCGTTTCCTTCAAAACCGACGATTTTTCGGTTGCCTTTGGTGTCGTTGATGAACTCATCGCCGTCGGTGCCTTTGGTGGTTTGTCCCTCTCCAAGTTGCGAAATCGGCCGGACAAATCCCACTGCGGGCGGTTGCTGCGGCGGTGCAAAGTTAATGCCCGGTTTGCCAGAAATGGGGGGGCAGTCACACTCGGTATCTGGTTCGGCGATCGGATTTGAGATGACCGGTGGTACGGGCGTGGGTGTGGGCGCTGGTGTGGGTGTTGGTGCTGGTGTTGGTGTTGGGGCAACGGGGAGGGCGATCGCAGCAACTGTAGCAGTAGCGGGACTCGTGGCGCCGCCGTTGTCGGTGGCACTGTAGTTGAAATTGGCTCCGCTAAAGGTACCTGTGGCTTGGAAAAATAGTTGCCCGATTTGTGCCGGAGTTAAAACTTGACCGGCTGTCACCGCTACACCGCCGTTGGCTGGATCTCCTAAATACAGGACTCCTTGCTCTGCTAGGGGCAGGGTGTTGATGGTGTAAGAGGCGATCGACCCGTCGGGGTCACTGCCTCCCAATCCGGGCACTCGCGTGCTGCCGTTGGGTGCCAGGCCGAAGTTAGCATTGTTCGCCAACGGCGGTAGGTTGGGAGTCGGGCGAATCGCCGCAACTGTAGCGGTAGCGGGACTGATAGCGCCGCTGTTGTCGGTGGCGCTGTAGCTGAAATTGGCTCCACTAAATTCGCCGGAGGAGCGGAAAAATAGTTGCCCTATCTGTGCGGGTGTCAGAACTTGACCCGGTGTCACTGCCACTCCGCCGTTGGCTGGATCTCCTAAATACAGGACTCCTTGGTTGGCCGGTGGCACGGTGTTGATGGTGTAAGAGGCGATCGACCCATCGGGGTCGCTGCCTCCCAATCCCGGAACCCGCGTGCTGCTGTTGGGTGGAACTATGAAGTTCGCATTGTTGGTAACTGGGGGTTGGTTGGCGGGAGTTGGCGCCGGAGTTAGAGGTGTGGCAGAAAGGTTAGCGGTAGCAACCGGACTGGTGCCGCCGCCGTTGTCGGTAGCGCTGTAGGTGAAATTGGCTCCGCTAAAGGTGCCTGTGGCTTGGAAATATAGTTGCCCGATTTGTTCGGGAGTCAGAACTTGGCCTGGTGTCACCGCCACTCCGCCGTTAGCCGGATCTCCTAAATAGAGGACTCCTTGGTTGGCTGGGGGCAGGGTGTTGATGGTGTAAGAGGCGATCGACCCGTCGGGGTCGCTTCCTCCCAATCCCGGAATTAGGACGCTCGCGTTGGGTGCAAGGCTAGAGTTAGCATTTGTGGCTAATGGCAGTTGGTTGGGAGTCGGAGTTGGCGCTGGAATCGGTGTGGGAGTTGGCGCTGGAATCGGTGTGGGAGTTGGCGCTGGAATCGGTGTGGGAGTTGGCGCTGGAATCGGTGTGGGAGTTGGCGCTGGAATCGGCAACGGAATAGCTGCCACAGTAGCAGTAGCCGGACTGGTGGCGCCGAGGTTGTCGGTGGCACTGTAGTTGAAATTGGCTCCGGTAAAGGTGCCTGTGGCTTGGAAATATAGTTGCCCCAGTTGTGCCGGAGTTAAAACTTGACCGGGTGTCACCGCGACTCCGCCGTTGGCGGGATCTCCTAAATACAGGACTCCTTGGTTGGCCGGTGGCAGGGTGGTGATGGCGTAAGAGGCGATCGACCCGTCGGGGTCGGTTCCTCCCAATCCTGTAATTAATTTGCTGCTGTTAGGCGGAGTGCTGAAGTTAACATTAGTCGGTACTGGCGGTAGGTTCGGCGTCGGAGGAATGACCGCAACTGTAGCAGTGGCGGGACTGGTTGCGCCGTTGTTGTCGGTGGCACTGTAGTTGAAATTGGCTCCGGTAAAGGTGCCTGTCGCTTGGAAAAATAGTTGCCCCAGTTGTGCCGGAGTTAAAACTTGACCGGGCGTCACCGCGACTCCGCCGTTGGCGGGATCTCCTAAATACAGGACTCCTTGGTTGGCCGGTGGCAGGGTGGTGATGGCGTAAGAGGCGATCGACCCGTCGGGGTCGGTTCCTCCCAATCCCGGAACCCGGGCGCTGGTGTTCGGTGGAATGCTGAAGTTAGTATTTGTGGCAACTGGCGGTTGGTTGGGAGCTGGTGTGGGAGTTGGAGCCGGTGTCAGAGCAGTGGTGACAGTAGCACCCGGAGCGCTGCCGTTGTTGTTAGCTGGAGCGGGGTCTGGGGTAGCTGAGCTGCTGCTGGCGGTGTTGCTGACGCTGGCGCCCGATACCGGTGCGATGAAGGTGATTGTGTTAGCAACGGTGGCTGTGTTAGCCAAACTGGCAACGGGTGGGAAGGTGACAATACCTGTCGTGGCATTGTAGGTACCGCCGTTGGAAACCACTACTCCTGTTAAGCCGGGAATGATGCTGTCGGTGACTGTGACGTTCGTCGCTGGGCTCGGGCCGTTATTGACTGTGGAAATTGTGTAAGTAACTGTCGTACCCGGAAGGGCAGAAGTAGACCCGGTTTTGGTGGTAACGAGGTCTGCTGCTGGTAGCGATGTCACCACCGTGGTGACTTTGGCGCCCGGAGCGCTGCCGTTGTTGTTGGCTGGAGTGGGGTCGGGAGTAGCTGATGTACTGCTGGCTGTATTTGTGACGCCGGATGCGGGTGGGACGAAGCTGACTGTGTTGGCGACGGTGGCGGAGTTTGCCAAACTGGCAACGGGTGGGAAGGTGACAATACCTGTGGTGGCATTGTAGGTACCGCCGTTGGAAACCACTACTCCTGTTAAGCCGGGAATAATGCTGTCGGTGACTGTGACGTTAGTCGCTGGGCTCGGGCCGTTATTGACTGTGGAAATTGTGTAAGTAACATTCGCACCCGGAAGGGCAGAAGTAGTCCCGGTTTTGGTGGTAACGAGGTCTGCCGTTGGTGTGAGAGCTGTGGTGACAGTAGCACCCGGAGCGCTGCCGTTGTTGTTAGCTGGAGTGGGGTCTGGGGTGGCTGAGCTGCTGCTGGCGGTGTTGCTGACGCTGGCGCCCGATAGCGGTGCGATGAAGCTGACGGTGTTGGCGACGGTGGCGGAGTTCGCCAAACTGGCAACGGGTGGGAAGGTGACAATACCCGTGGTGGCATTGTAGGTACCGCCGTTGGAAACGACTACTCCTGTTAAGCCGGGAATAATGCTGTCGGTGACTGTGACGTTAGTCGCTGGGCTCGGGCCGTTATTGACTGTGGAAATTGTGTAAGTAACATTCGCACCCGGAAGGGCAGAAGTAGACCCGGTTTTGGTGGTAACGAGGTCTGCCGTTGGTGTGAGAGCGGTGGTGACAGTAGCACCCGGAGCGCTGCCGTTGTTGTTGGCTGGAGCGGGGTCTGGGGTGGCTGAGCTGCTGCTGGCGGTGTTGCTGACGCTGGTGCCCGATAGCGGTGCGAGGAAGCTGACTGTGTAGGCGATCGCACTTGCTGCGCCGCTGGGCAAACTGGCAACGGGTGGGAAGGTGACAATACCTGTGGTGGCATTGTAGGTACCGCCGTTGGAAACCACTACTCCTGTTAAGCCGGGAATGATAGTATCAGTAACTGTGACGTTCGTCGCTGGATCTGGCCCGTTGTTGACTGTGGAAATTGTGTAAGTAACATTCGCACCCGAGCTCGCGCTCGCAGTCCCGGTTTTAGTGGTAGCAATGTCGGCACTAGGAAGAGTAGCAACAATTGTGGTTGGGGATTGAGAGATGACTGCCGAACCGTTGTTATTAGTAGGGGTGGGATCGAATACGCTGGAGTTGCTAAAGGCGGTGTTGGTGATCGTAGTGCCGGCTGTTCCGGTGACTGTTGCAACGATCGTGCGGACTGCGCTAGCACCGTTAGCCAGAGTCGGAATCGCCGGCCAGATGACACTCCCTGTTGTAGGGTTGTATGTCCCGCCGTTAGATGCGCTGACGAAAGTTAAGTTGGCCGGCAGTTGATCTTGAATCAGAACATCTGAGGCAGTGTTGGACACAATATTAACCCCAGTAGGATCTACTCCGAGAGCAGGCCCGACATTGCTGGCAGTAATTGTATAGGTAATATTGCTGCCTGAAACTGCTAACGGGGGGCCACTTTTAGCAACCGAAATATCAGCTTGGGTTACAGGAGTGTTGATACTTTCAACAGCGAGATTAGCAATTTCGTGAATGTTTGTCGAGCCCCCTGTGGAGCTAGCGAAACCAAATTTAAAAGTAGGCGGTATTGCTCCGTTTACCGTGACCAAATTTGGTATGGTGATCAATGTTTCGCCCGGCCCGAATACGCCGTCGCCGTTAGTGTCGATCGCCACTGTCAGAGCATTGGTACCGGGCAGTAATGTAATTTGAACTTTTTTTGTAGCTTGGGCGCGAGTGGTGGCGGTAGGAGTATCTACGCCACCGGGAACGGTAGCAGTCTGTAAAAAGTTATATGGTATGGGTGCGACTTCCCTACCTCTGATTGTGATTGAATCAAGTATCCGTCCTGGGCCGCCGTTACGCCCTTCATTGGGATCGGAAAAATTACCGTATTCGTCTAACCCGATACCTAAATAACCTCCTGCAATCCCTGGTACGGGAATAGCATTATTTGTGTTGGGAGCATAGCCCAGAGAACCCCCGAAGCCTCCTGCTGCTGTTGGCGTAGTTGTTCCATCAATTAAGAAAAAACTAACCCCATCGGCACCATTGCCACCGTAAGCAGCTAAATCAAAGGTAACTTTGAGCCCGTCAACGGCCGAGATGGGGTTGTTGTAGATGACAAAAGATGATTGGTTGCCTCCGGCTGATGTTAATCTCAAAGAGCCGCTACCTGCCGGATCGTTTGTTCCTAAATTGGGAATAATGTTGTTGAGATTGGGTGCACCTGCTGTTAATCCCGGATTGTTTGCAATGGCGTTGGCTCCATAAATCCAAGGCCCTAGTGCTGTTAAATTTTGAAAGGTTTCGGAAACTAATGTTGACAGGACAGATGTGTAAGCTTCTAGAACTTCTTTTTTAAAGGCCAGATCCGCATTGATTCGTCCTGTGGCAATTTCTAATTTCCAGTCGCCACCTAGTGCTGCACTTCCAGTCAAATTTTTGGAAGCGGCAATATGTGATCCCGTTAATTTACTAAGTTTTTCTATGAATTTAAGCCCTGATTCACCTGCGGCTACGTTACAGCCGTAAATCAGAATGTTGCCTTCGGAGCCGAGGGCTTTTCGCCACTGCTGCAACTGGCTGCTGTAGGTTTCTAGGTTGTCGCTATTCAGTTCTGTGGAACCGATTTCTAATGCTGCTTCTCGGCCGTGAGAAACTATGTGCAGGCTGTTGATGCTATGGCGCTGACCTAAAATTTGGGTGATTTGGGCGATCGCATCTTTGGTTGGATTGAGTACAAATACTTCCGTCCCTGGTTTGATACCACCGATCAATTGCCCGTAGTTTTCGACTCGGGAGTCAATAAATACTAGATTTTTTTTCGATGCACTTTCTGGATAAGAGCTTTCTAGTTGCGGAATAAATAAGTTGCTTTCAGGGGCAATCTGAGTAGGTTTGGGTGTTTGTACGGTTGGCAAATTAGACATAGTGGGGATCGTTTTCATAAGTCGCTGATTTAATTGTCAGTTCTAACCTACCCCCTTTTGAAAAATTCGATAAACATCAAAATATAAATTTTCAATGAATTCTTTTTTAAAGAATAATTAAATACTTACGTGTTTTGTTAAATGTTGACTTTTAGAAAATACTTCGACAGGTAATGGTGTATCCACGCGCTAGTTTTTATCAGTAACGAATGACCACAACTCTTTAACCGCCGGGCATTTCGTGGCTTGGAATGCGCCCTTCAATTTTGTTTTTTTCAGGATTGGCTAGACGAGAAATGCGAGATTTAGAGTTACGTTACTTACGTATTTGCGAACAAAAAAGCAGCAGATATGCTAATATGCCGATACTCAGTACAGTGACAAGTGTGATTTTTTTGAAAATTATCCCCGTAAATTCACTGAAAAAATCTGTTACACAGCTTGGGAATAATTTTCACTTTATATTCGATATACTACTTTTGACAGTTGACACCCACCGTTAGCTTCCTCAGGATGCAGCGAATCGATATCAAAAATATCCGCTCACGACCAATAAAAATACATTAATTAACATAATTTAATATTAATTAAGATTAATGGTAGTTGACAAATTGGCACTATTTCTGCTATGGGTTTCGGCTATCCGCGGAGAAAACTCGTGAACCATTGCTATATTTAAGTATGGAACACCAGATGATCGCAAAAAAATGTCTCCAGCACTACAGTTAGCTAGAAGGTGCGTACCAGCAGGTTAGGTGCTTGGTGGTGTGGCACACCTATCCGAGGGAATACGCACTATCCACAGTGGGTATTCCCTCGGATGCAACCCCAATCTGTCCTGGTTAAAGGTTAATATCGAGTTCGCTCACTAAAAAAGCCCATTCATCTGCTAATTCTTCAATAATTTTCGCAGTGGGTTTTCCCGCACCGTGTCCCGCTTTTGTTTCAATGCGAATTAACACGGGCTTTTCTCCCGCATGGGCTGCTTGCAAAGCCGATGCAAACTTGAAACTGTGGGCGGGAACAACTCTATCGTCGCGATCGGCAGTTGTAATCATTGTCGCCGGGTAAGCAGTTCCCGCTTTCAGATTGTGCAGCGGAGAATAGCCGTAAATTGTAGGAAATTCTGCGGCATTTTCCGCCGAACCATATTCCGAAGTCCAGGCCCAACCAATGGTAAATTTGTGGAAGCGCAACATATCCAAAACGCCGACAGCCGGCAACGCTGCGCCGAACAATTCCGGCCGCTGAGTCATGCAAGCCCCCACCAATAAACCGCCATTGCTACCACCTGCGATCGCCAATTTAGCCGGTTTGGTATACTTATTTTCGATCAACCATTCCGCAGCGCTGATAAAATCGTCAAACACATTTTGCTTCTTCAACTTAGTGCCAGCTTGGTGCCACGATTCCCCGTACTCGCCACCTCCCCGCAAACAGGCTGTGACATAAACTCCGCCCATCTCCAACCAAACAACCCTGCTAACAGAAAAACTCGGAGTTAGCGAGATACTAAAACCACCGTATCCGTAAAGGTATGTGGGATTATTGCCATCCAGTTTCAAACCTTTCTTGTGGGTAATAAACATCGGTACTTGCGTACCATCTTTGCTGGGGTAAAATACTTGTTTTGTCTCGTAATCCTCGGGATTAAACTCGACATTCGGCTGCCGATAAATTGAACTTTCATCCGTCACCATATTGTAGCGGTAGATGGTGTTCGGCGCAGTGAAACTGGTGTAAGCATAAAAGGTATCCGTATCGTGACGCTTGCCGCCGAATCCTCCCGCCGAACCAATTCCCGGTAACGCGACTTCTCGCACGAATGAGCCATCTAAGTTGAAGATTTTAATCTGGGTGTAGGCGTCTTTCAGGTAGGAAGCAACAAATTGATTGTTGAGAAGACCAATACCTCCAAGGGTTTCGGTGGCTTCGGGAATGATTTCGGTGAATTTCCCTTGACTGTCACCGCCAGCGAGGGATGACGGAGGAGGGTTGTTAATGTCGATCGCAATTACGCGGCCCAGCGGAGCATTCAAATCTGTTTGAAACCAAAAAAGCGAGCCATCATTGTCGATGAAACTGTACTCCGACTCGAATTCGTTAATTAGTTCGACAACGCTTGATTCCGGTGCAGTTAAATCCTTGTAGAAAATCAAGTTTTTCGTTTCAGTTCCCTGCCAAACTGATACAATTAAATAGCGACCATCCTCGGTGACGCCGCCGCTAAATCCCCACTCTTTTTCGTCAGGACGCTCGTAGATTAATACGTCTTCAGACTGAGGCGTACCGATTTGGTGGTAAAAGAGCTTTTGGTAATAGTTAACGTCTTCGTGTTTGGTTTTTTCGTTAGGTTCGTCGTAGCGACTGTAAAAAAAACCTTTGCCGTCGTGAGTCCAGGATGCTCCTGAGAATTTCAGCCATTTTAAATGGTCTGATAAATCTGCGCCGGTTTCCACATCGCGCACCTTCCATTCCTGCCAATCGGAACCAGAAGTTGACAAACCATAGGCCATAAGCTTGCCATCTTCGCTGATAGCTATGCCACCCAGAGCAACGGTTCCGTCTTCTGAGAGTGTGTTGGGATCAATTAATACTTGTGGTTCGCCGTCGAGGGATGGTAAAGTATAGAGTACAGATTGATTTTGCAGACCGTCATTCTTGTAGTAAAAATAGCGATCGCCCTGTTTAAAAGGTATGCCATACTTCTCATAATCCCAGAGTTGAGTCAGCCGCTGCTTGATTTTTTCCCGCGCCGGAATTTCGCTGAGGTAGCCGAAAGTGACTGAATTTTGAGCTTCCACCCAGGCTTGAGTTTCCTCAGATTCGGGGTCTTCCAGCCACCTGTAGGGGTCTGATACCGTAACGCCGTGGTAGTCGTCTGTTTGCTCGGTTTTGTGGGTTGTCGGGTAGCTTAAAGGGCGATCGAATTGGGTCATGATTTTTGCTTTTAGTAACTTTGTTAAGTTTAACCTTTTTTACAAGATTATCATTGTTCAGTAGACCTTTTACAAAAATAGCTAGGAACGGGCAAGATGCCCGTTCCACAATTTTTCTGTGTGTGGAACGGGCATCTTGCCCGTTCCTATTTTTTTTCTGTGGAACGGGCAAGATGCCCGTTCCTAAATGTGATTAAAGGACTTTTGCAAGAGAGATACTGTGCTAAGCAATCGCATATACTAAAGAAAGAGCAATTTAAATATCAACTATCAACTCATCCCCTTCTCCGATCTTCCTTCGTGTCCTTAGCGCCTTCGCGGTTCATTCCTCATCTCATTCAATTCACCTAATCCAATTCCCTCCTCCCTTCCAAAGCGCGAGCCAAAGTTACCTCATCAGCATATTCCAAATCTCCCCCCATCGGCAAACCAAAAGCTATTCGCGTCACTTTGGTAAAAGGTTTCAATAAATGACCGATGTAAAGAGTAGTAGTTTCACCTTCCACGCTAGGACTAATGGCAATAATTACCTCACCAATCTTTTGCTGGCTAACGCGGCGAACTAACGGTTGAATGTTCAATTGTTCCGGGCCAATTCCATCCATCGGCGAGATAACACCGCCAACAACATGATATTTACCTATGTATTCCCGCGTTTTTTCTAAAGCAATTACATCACGGGATTCTGACACTACACAAATCGTAGAACTGTCGCGGTTAGTGTTGCGACAAATGTCGCAAACAGGTTCAGCGGATAAGTGAAAGCATACCTTACAGAAACCGACTTGTTTTTTGGCATCAATCAAAGATTGAGCTAGGGCTTGCACATCTTCTTCGGGTCGTTTTAAAATATGTAAAGCGAGTCGTTGTGCAGTTTTCGGGCCGACTCCTGGTAAGCGCTGCAATTGTTCGATTAAACGGGCTAATGGTCTAGTGTACATAAATGAAGGAAGAAGGAAGAAGGAAGACGGAAGAAGGAAGAATAAAGAAGTTGTTGGTTCGTAGTACGGACTGAAGTCCGTTCTTCGTTACTCATTAATTGAAGGAAGAAGTTATTGGTTCGTAGTGCGGACTTCAGTCCGTTCTTCGTTACTCCTTAATTGAAGGAAGAAGTTATTGGTTCGTAGTGCGGACTTCAGTCCGTTCTTGATTCAAAAGACTAAAGTCTTTACTACGAACCTAAGAAGGACTAAAGTCCTTACTACGAACCTGGAGAGGACTAAAGTCCTTACTACGAACCTGGGAAGGACTAAAGTCCTTACTACGAACCTGGAGAGGACTAAAGTCCTTACTACGAACCTGGGAAGGACTTTAGTCCTTACTACGAACCTGGGAAGGACTAAAGTCCTTACTACGAACCTTATTTTGAAGTTAATTTATCCACCGCTAATTTTAGCTTTGTATCCTAATTTTTTGAGAATTTCGGCAATCTTTTGTTTGTGTTCGCCTTGAATTTCGATTTCATTTTCCTTGACTGTGCCACCTGTGCCGCATTGGGCTTTTAGCTGCTTGGCTAAGTCTGCTAAAGTTTCAGGTTTTTCTTGAAAGCCGCTGATGACTGTAACGGTTTTGCCGCCGCGTCCTTTTCGGGATGCTTCTACTTTAATATTTTGTTGATTTGGGGGAGCTTCCGGCGTTCCTCGTTCGAGGGCGGCTGAGTTTTCGTAGTTACCAAACTCGGAGTAAACTATGCGTTTGCCGTCGGTTGTTTTGTTGTCTGATTTTTTTGGTTTGGATGCTGCCATGTGTTATAATGGTTGAAGATTTTTTAGGGTATTTCTAGTTTTAGTGAATTGAGTAAAGTTGCGATCGCCCGCTGAGACTCTGATATTATACCTAGTGTATTAACGACTCAAGGATTTAGCGAATTATTAAGCCTTTGATTATCCATCGCCTTAAGTGTTGCGGGTAAAGGCGATCGCTCTTGCATCAGATAGCGACGTTGGGCGATCGTTCGTGTTAACGTGATACTGCGATCGCCAGGTGCCGGATGAGTCGCTAACAAAGCAATATCTAAGTGAGGTTGTTTCGCCAATCGCTGGAAAAAGTCTGTGGCGCCTGCCGCGTGTCCGTAATGGGAAACGAGGAGTTGTAAGCCAAATTCATCGGCTTGGGCTTCCTGATTGCGAGAAAATTGGGCTTTGCTTAAATTGGAAGCGATCGCAGCAGCAAGATTCGCCAGCCCACCTGTATCGCCTGCAAACACAGATACCACAAATTGTAATGCCAATCCTCGCCCAATTCCGCGCAAATGATCGCGATGGGCGAAATGACCCAACTCATGACCTAAGATCATCATTAACTCGTTTTCCGATTCTAATTGCTGTATTAAACCCCGATAAACAATAATTGTATCTCCGGGTAAGGCTAGCGCGTTTATGGTATCATCGGGAATGTACAGTAGTCGATAGTTGCGATCGATATTTTTTTCTTTTGGTAATTTAGTTTCCAGGCGATCGAGAAGTTGATTGACGGTATCTTGTGCCGGAGAAGATTCTGCAAGACGTTCGTAAGCTGGGATAACTAACGCCCCCAACCGCTGTTCGAGTTCGGGCGGAATTAATAAAATCAGCCCATCTAGCAGTTTGATGGTTCCCCAAAGCAATAAACATCCTAATCCTAGGAAAATCCCCAATATGATTAGCAGTTGTCTGTTACTTGTAGGTGGATTGCGATCGGTCATAATATTTTTAAATTATTATATTATCATGGATGCGTTGCGATACTTAACGCATCCTACAAGTTCTAGACCGGCATCAAACTAATTGTTTTTTGTCGGGCGGAAGGGATTTAAAAAGTTGATCAGAGGAAACAGGTTGCGAGACTGTATCCACAGTTTCCCCTCTCCACTGAAACGACAAACCAAGCCCTCTCCACCTAAAATTCCCGTCCTCAAGTTTTTCCAGGATAGCCCGCCCATGACTTCAACATTATAATTCAGTGTATCCTCAAAGGCGACGATATAACCGGTATCTACGATGTAACTTCCATTCACCGGAATTTCCAGGATTGCGCCATAGGAATTAAACCAAATATCGCCTTGTCCAGTTGCTTTCAGAAAAAACAGAGATTCGCCACTAAAGAAGCCTTTTAATCCCTGAAATTTAGTATCAATGTCTACAGTAGAACTCGATGCCACAAACGCAGAAGATTGCATCATCAAACTATTTCCATTGAGGTGATAATGTTGAATATCACCGGGAACTCCAGGGGAAACGTAAAGTGTTCCAGAACGTTCGGGCGCACTAAATTCGGTGATAAACAAGGACTCGCCTGCTAACATTCGCGTGAGGCCTTTCATTAAGCCTCCTTTGACTTTTGATTTCAGGGTGATGTGACTATCCATTGCTGCCATACCAGAAGATTCTACCAACACTGTTTGGTTGGCAGGAATTTTGAGTTTTAGTTGGGCATAGGATGGAGAATGCTCGATTGTATATGAGATATTGCTAGGCATATAAGTTGATAGTTGATAGTTGATAGTTGACAGTTGATAGTTGACAGTTGACAGTTGATAGTTGACAGTTGATACGGGAAATAGGTAATTAATTAACTTTATCGATCGGGTGTATCTCACTTTGGAAAATATGTTTGTAGGGGCGAAGCATGACCGCAGTCAATATGGGATTATAACTAATAACTTATATGCGGTCATGCTTCGCCCTCTTCAAAAGTGAGATGCACCCTTATCGATCTCCCTTGTTTCCCCGTCTCCTCATCTTTCTCTCTTGCTACCTGGGAGGTAAACGACCGCCGACAACTTGACCGAATGCTGGAGCATTGTGGGTTTGACAAAAAAGGCGACCGTTGCCTTTAAACCGACAAACTAAACCCTCTCCACCGAGAAATGTACTCACCCAACTACTTCCTGGAGGTTTAGTAATTTCAAAAGTTAAAGTTTTCTCAAAAGCGACAATATGACCTGTATCAACAATGTATTCTCCTTTGACGGGAACTTCGTAAATTGCGCCGAAGGAACTCAAAAGTAAGTCTCCTTGACCGCTGATATCCAGCCAGAAGATACTTTCTCCAGAAAAAAGTGATTTGAAGCCTTGAAAACCCAAGTCTATATTGACATCAGATGTGCTGGCTAAGTAGGAACCTGCTTGTACGACTAAGCCACTCTTCCCCATTTGATAGTGCAGCATATCACCTAACATTTTGGGTGCTAAAAATAGTGTATTTTCCGGTGTTGGCGATCGAAATACACTTAAAAATAGCGACTCTCCACCAATCATGCGTTTGAGTCCGCCGAGAATACCGCCACCTTTGCCTTGGCGCAATGTCGTACTTGCTTGTAGATTGCCACTCATTGCCACCATTGCACCTGCTTCGGCAACGATTTCTTCCCCTGCATTTAGAGTGATACGGGCGATTGTGCTGTCGGGTTGTTGTAAAAGTTCAATTTTCATATTCGGTAGTAGGTAATGGGTATATTCGCTGGCAACTCAAACTTTACTTGATAAAAATTGAACTAAACCGTCGATACTTCTGGATTGCAAGTAAATCGTTCCTTTGCCCGTGACTTTATTAACAAACCCTTCCCCAGATGTGATGGAGCCTAATAATCCGCCTGCCATTTTTACTGACATTTTCATTCCCGACTCATAAGCTACTAAATGCCCTGTATCGACAATAAAATCACCATTAATTTGCTTGCGAGTCAAACCACCATAGGCACCAAAAAATACTGTTCCCTGTCCGCTGGCTTGCAATTTAAATAAGCCTTCTCCCGAAAACCAACTTGACAATCCAGCCCAGCGCACGCCTAATTTGATATCGGGGGTACTGGCAATATAAGCACCTGGTTGAAAGCACAGGTTATTTTCGTAGACTTGAGCTTCGGCAATATCTCCGATTGTCGATTGAGAAAGAACGACTTGGAGAGACTGCCGTGTTGGATTTGTAAATCGATTTACGAACAGCGATTCACCTCCAAAAAACTTTTTTAATAGGCCTGACAAAAAACCTCCATTAAATTCTGTTTTCATGGTGAGTGCTGCATCCATTGCTATCATCGCTCCTGATTCAGCAATAATGCTTTCTCCAGGTTCGAGGGTAAGAAAAATTGTGGCAAAGGAAGGTTTATAACGAATGTCGATATTCACGATTTTGGTTTCCTGTTTTGTAAGAATAACTGAAACAAGTGAGATCTGCTAATGGTTCCTCAATCTAATGTACAATTCTGCGGTTAATAATGACCGAAATATCAAGGCAAGTAAAAATGTTCTGGCGGCAGGGCAAGCCTAAGTCAGCCTGTGCAGTGAACCTAAGACAGCCATGCCACAGGATTCTCGTAGGATAGTTGCGAAAGGGTGCATCTCACTTTTGAAGAGGGCGAAGCATGACCGCATATAAGTTATTAGTTATAATCCCATATTGACGGAGGTCATGCTTCGCCCCTACAAACATATTTGCCTTCATTGAGATGCACCCGTTGCGAAAATCCAGCAATGGACAGAAGCAGAAACCTTTCCGGGCGATGTTTAGGCATCCCGCGGTACGGCTGGGAATGATGTCAAAATGAAATTTGTTCGATCGCCTCAAGTCCCCAAGCAATTTGGTACGATCGACTCAGCGTGCGATCGATACGCCCGCCTCTAGCTTACCTGCGAATCTAAAAATCTAAAATCTAAAATCTAAAATCCTATGACTGTCACCCCCCTGCGTCTCACCACCGAAACCACCGCCCAACGCCCCGACTCCCTCGGCAGATTCGGCAAATTCGGCGGCAAATACGTCCCTGAAACCCTGATGCCGGCTTTGTTTGAACTCGAAGCCGCTTTTCACAAATACCGAAAAGATCCGGAATTTCAACAGCAACTCCAAGGATTACTCAAAGATTATGTCGGCCGCCCCAGCCCTTTGTATTTTGCCGAACGCCTTACCGAACACTACGCTAAACCCGATGGTACCGGCGCGCAAATTTACCTCAAACGCGAAGATTTAAACCACACTGGAGCTCACAAAATTAACAACGCTTTAGCTCAAGCATTGTTAGCAAAACGCATGGGGAAACAGCGCGTAATTGCTGAAACTGGTGCAGGTCAGCACGGCGTTGCGACTGCAACAGTTTGCGCTCGTTTCGGCATACAGTGCGTTGTCTACATGGGCGTTCACGACATGGAAAGACAGGCTTTAAATGTGTTTAGAATGCGCTTGATGGGAGCGGAAGTACGCGGGGTTTCGGCGGGTACGGGAACTCTCAAAGATGCGACTTCGGAAGCGATTCGCGATTGGGTGACAAATGTTGAGACAACTCATTATATTCTCGGTTCCGTAGCGGGGCCGCATCCTTACCCGATGATGGTGCGCGATTTCCATGCAATTATTGGTGTAGAAACCCGCGCTCAATGTCAGGAAAAGTGGGGCGGTTTGCCGGATATTTTATTAGCTTGTGTCGGTGGCGGTTCTAATGCAATGGGTCTTTTCCACGAGTTTGTTGGGGAAGAATCTGTCAGATTGATTGGTGTTGAAGCGGCGGGCGAAGGTGTGGAAACTGATAAACACGCTGCTACTTTGACTATGGGAACTGTCGGTGTTCTGCACGGTGCAATGAGTTATCTATTGCAAGATGATGAGGGTCAAGTAATTGAGCCGCATTCGATTAGTGCTGGTTTGGATTATCCTGGTGTCGGGCCGGAACACAGTTATTTGAAGGATGCGGGCCGGGCTGAATATTATAGTGTTACCGATCAGCAAGCTTTGGATGCTTTTCAGCGTCTTTCGCAGTTGGAGGGGATTATTCCGGCTTTGGAAACTGCTCACGCGATCGCCTATTTGGAGACTCTGTGTCCTCAGCTAAGCGGCAGTCCGCGCATTGTCCTCAACTGTTCGGGACGCGGTGACAAAGACGTTCAGACTGTGGCGAAGGTTCTGAATATCTAGCGCGAGCGGAATTTTGGGCGATCGCCCTGTAGGAATGGTCAGACGGCGGTTGAAACCGCGTCTACACAAACAATGTCCGCCGGACGCCGACGGAAGAAAATAAATCAGACGGCGGTTGAAACCGCGTCTACACAAACAATGTCCGCCGGACGCCGACGGAAGAAAAAAACGTAATTTTCATCGGCTACTCTTCAACCCGCGGAGGCGGGTTTTGTCTGTGTCGCCGCGGTTTCCAACCGCCCGGTTTTCTTTATCTGGTGCTAATAGTTCATGTCCAAAGCTTTGATTTTAATGTCCTTGGGATTGTTGACAATCCTGCCTAATTGTGCAGAGTCCATTCTTGCGCGATCGCTCCCAGAAACTCCCATGAATACTAATATTGCTGCAACGAGTTCAATTGCTGACTTAGAAAAAGCTGTTAACCAACAGATCAATCAATATCGAGCCTCAAAAAAATTGCCACCGCTGAGTGTCGATCCGCGAATTAGTCAGATAGCAAGAATTCACAGCGAAAATATGGCTAGCGGCAAAGTTAAATTCAGTCACGATGGATTTGATGGCCGGGCGAAAGCAGTTACTGTTCCCTATCAAAGTTTCGCTGAAAATGTTGCTTACAACATGGGTTTCAGCGACCCGGTACGCAATGCTGTTGAGGGTTGGATTAAAAGTGATGGCCACCGCAAGAATATCGAGGGTCAGTTTAATTTGACAGGTATTGCAATTGCCAAAAATGCCAAAGGCGAGTATTATTTTACTCAGCTTTTTGTCAAAACTCGGTAATTAGAAGTCATTAGTCATTAGTCATTAGTCATTAGCAGTGCGTTGTTTGTGATTTGTGAGTTACTCCCAATGCCCAATGCCCAATGCCCCATTCCCAATGCCCCATTCCCAATGCCCCATTCCCAATGCCCAATGCCCAATGCCCAATGCCCCATTCCCAATTACCAATAATGCAATTTCCTGATTTTCAAGTGTGCGATCGCGATATTTCCGATGCTCTGTTATCTTATTATTTGACGGCTGAGGCGATCGCCGTTGATACGGAAACGATGGGTTTGCTACCGTGGCGCGATCGCTTGTGTTTGGTGCAGTTGTGCGATCCGCAAGGTAAAGTTGCGGCGGTGCGGATTGCTAAGGGCCAGACGGCGGCGCCGAATTTGAAAAAGCTGATGGAAGCAGAAAATATTGAGAAGGTATTTCACTTTGCGCGCTTCGATCTGGCAACAATGCGTTACAATTTGAGTATTGACATTGCACCTATTTTCTGCACAAAAATAGCGAGCAAGTTAGCGAGAACTTATACTAATAGACACGGGCTTAAAGAGTTAATCCAAGAGTTGGAAAAAGTAGAACTCAACAAGACTTCTCAGAGTTCGGATTGGGGAAATTCTGAGCATCTTTCCGATGACCAACTTAGCTACGCTGCTAACGATGTTCGCTATTTGCTGAGTGCTAAACAAAAGCTGACTGCTATGTTGCAGCGAGAGGAACGCTGGGAAGTTGCACAGCAATGTTTTCAGTGTTTGCCTGTGTTTGTAACTTTGGATTTGTTGCAGTACAAGGATGTTTTCGATCACGGCTCATCTTAGGTGCGATCGCACAACTGCACTCATATAGGTTCGTAGTGAGGACTTTAGTCCTTCTTCAGTTCGATGAGGAAGGACTCACATTCCGAACAATCGAACCTAAATTATTATAATTATAGGTTTGTAGTGAGGACTTTAGTCCTTCTTGAGATTTGGCTAAAGAAGGACTAAAGTCCTCACTACGAACCTAATTACTATTATTTATTTGACTGGGCTAGATTTGAGTGTAAGAAATTTCAAAACTTGCAAGTATTTATAATTAGGGCTTGCTGAAAAAGCCTAAAACCCTTACAGCAAGAGACGTTGGCTCGTTTTAATCCTCAAAAAGTGCAAGCAATGCAGCTAAAATGGGTCAAAACCCCTGCACACCATCACTTTCGTAATGTA
>NZ_JAAFKD010000039.1 GCF_013299165.1 Microcoleus sp. bin38.metabat.b11b12b14.051 | reverse complement strand
CAACTGACAACTCTTCGACTCCCCTCGACTTCGCGGGCGGGCAAGTCGCGAGCGCGCTCTTCTGTCAACTGACAACTCTTCGACTCCCCTCGACTTCGCGGGCGGGCAAGTCGCGAGCGCGCTCTTCTGTCAACTGACCAATTACCAGGGATTTCCTATCATGGTGAAGGCGGCCCAATAATAAGGATGCGCCAGCAGTCGATCGCCCCTAGCGGCAATTTCTGGCGGTAAAATTAGAGTCGCAGAAACTCCTTCAACTCGCAGCAGCCCGTCTTGAATCCGCACCCGCCCTCGCAGCATCTGCAATTGCGCCCGCCGCAAAGCCTCGGCTTTAATTGTGACATTCCTCTGAGCCCTAGGCACCCGCAATTGTCGGTAAAACTCCGTCATCAGCCCCAAAGTTCCTTCATCGCTGACTTCCCACAAACTCGCTAAAGCTGATCGCGCACCGCTAGCTACCGCCAAACCCGCAAACCCCAACTCCGCCTCTTCATCGCCCAAAGCGGTACTGCACGCGCTTAAAACTAACAGATTCACTGGCGGTTGATTCCACCGCAACTGTCGCATTTGATCGATGCGTAATTTAGTATCCCACAACTGAATGTAAGAATTTTTTGGTTCCCCTGGCTGGAATTCGCTGTGGGTGGCTAAGTGAATGATGCCAAACGGACGATTTGCCCGCTGAGCTTGCAAATTTCCGAGAGTAAAATCTTGATTCAAAAATGATTTTCCGTGCGTCGGGGGCGCGATCGATTCTAACTCTACCGGTACTGCTGGTAGTGGCGCTTTATCTTCAAATACCGACGCCCCCATCGCCAAAATTTCATCGTCAGCAATATTGTCATAGCCGATATCAGTCAAACTCAGACTCGGCATCACGCTAATGCTGTATTTTTCAATTAAAAATTGTTTGCCGTCGTGAAGGGCAGCAAACGGCACGCTACGCAAGCCTGCTGCCGGAATTACAATTAAATTGTCAATTTTTAAATCTGTCAATTCTGCCGTCATTGGCGCAATTAACCACCGATAAAGTTTTTGCGCTGCATCCAAATAACTGCTGCTGCTTCTTCTTCTGGGATTGGTAATTTCGCTTTGGAAGGCATCGGCTAGTTGCAGCACTTGCCAGCGCGTTGTCGCCGGAACTAAAACTCGCATTGGTTGAGCGTTAGCGGTGACTAATACTAATTCTAAATGCTCCCCCTTAGGAACATCAGAAATTTCTTGACTGTCAGGCGGCAACCTCTGTTTCAACTTATTTCCTAACAAGCTATCGGAGGGTGGGCTGAGGTTTTTGCTAACAGGCAATATATTAGATAAATCCCGACTTGCCACCAGCACCGAATCATTTTGTTTGGCTGCTGCATCCGAGCTTCTCACCCAATTCATATAAATAATTGCCGATTTTACCCCGGTAATTTGTTCGTTTTTACGTAGAGTTTCGTAAATTACCGACATATTAGTAATCGGCGTTCGGGCGGGCAAATCAAGATATTTTTCGTATTCGCTAGTAAAGGATTTCTCAAAGGCTAAAACTCCCGGAACAGAGGAATCTAATCTGCGAGAAAGAACTACAATAGCAGGGCTAGTCGGGGAATTTGGGTCTGTTGAATTTTGCGGGCGCAATTCTACTTGCAAGGACGCTGGAAGTGACACCGGACGATCGGGATTTACGGGTTGGGGAATTGGTTGGGGAATTGGTTGGGGAATTGGTTGGGGAACGGGTTGGGGAATTGGTTGGGGAATTGGTGCTGGAATTGGTGCAGGAGCAGACGGCGCGCCCGGTGTAATTAGGGAAATTTGATTTGGTAAATTTCCTTGGGTGTAAGTTTCCCCAAAAGCTAAACTCGGCAAAATGGTGTTTCCGCCACCAGCATTAATGCTTCCTCGGGTGCCGTTGTCGATCGCCCCTCCAACTACAAAGGGTCGATCGGTGCCGCCACCGTGGCGAATGGCGATCGCCCCGCTTCCGGCACCTCCTGCTGTAGAAATACTGGCAAGATTGCCGAATATCTCATCGTTGAAAACATTGTTCGATCGAAATAAACCGACGGTTGTGACATCAACGCTGCCACCAATCCCACCCGTGCCGCCTCTAGCGTTGATGAAGCCCAACTGAATGTTACCCTGCGCGATCGAGGATACGGCGCCGCCGTTGCCCTGAGTGGCGCTAGAGTTGAGATCGAGAGCCGAAATCCCCGCTTGCGAAGTCAGGGTGATATTGCCGCCGATCGCCCCCGAAGCGTTCACAGATCGAGCAGTTAAAGGGCCTGCCTTGCTGTTTAGCGCGATCGCGCCGCCGCTTTCGGTGGCTGACGAAGAGTCGATCGCGCCAGCAGCCACAGTATTTCCCTCAACCCGAATCCTCCCGCCGTTGGAGGTAATATTGGCAGTCCGAACCTCGCGGGTTGCTTGCAAGTTGACGTTGCCGCCATCCGTCCGTAAATTACCCTCTAAGAGGACATTTCCTGCCTTGATATCGGCTCCCAAAATCATGGTGCTTTCCCCCCCGAAGCTAGCAGTATTTCGGGCGTTGACGGTCAAACTGCGGGCGGTAATTGTGGAAGCAGCCCTCACGTTAGCAGCGTCAGCCGAGAGCAGGCCTAACCTCTGATTTTGACCGACTCGGCCGCGAAAATTAATGTTGTTCCCAGCGCCCAGGGTCAAATTATTGGCGCGGCCTGGGGTGCTGTCGAGGGTACTGGCAAAAGTGATGCTGCCGCTGCTGGCGGAAATCGTGCTGCTGCGATCGACTGTGACGGTACTGTTGAAAGCAATGTCGCCAGATGTGGCAATATTGGCGGAAACCTCGGTACTCCGGCCGTTGACAGTCAAACTCGACAGGGGTGCAGTTTGACCGACTGTACCGCCGAAGAACACTCGCTGAGCATCAAGTCTGAGGGCGCGAGCTCCGTCTAGGCTGTCGGAGAACAAAATGTTTCCCCTAGCTTGAGTACCCAAAACTGCATCAGCATTCAGGGAAACGTTGCCGATAAAACTGAGATCGCCGCCGGATGTTCCCACGTTGGCGCCGATCTCGGTTTTGGCGGCATCGAGGGTGAGGGATGCGCTGCCGCTGGTTCTCAGGGGATTATCGATCGCGATCGAACTGCCTTGAAGTGTCAGCGGGCTGTTGAAGGTAATCGGCCCGACGATCGCGATCGAGCTAGTGTTGGCGCGCCCGATCGCGATCGAGCCAAACCCCTGAGCCAAGGCGCCGAGATCCTCTGCTGTCAAGTCCAAAATGCCCAAAATATCGCCAGTGCCGCCGATCCGAATTTGTCGCCCGTCGTTGGGCTGCAAGCGAATTGTTGCCCCCGCACTGCTAACGGAATTCGCGCCGCCCCGGAAATCTATGCCGTTAGCGGTAAGAGCGATATTGCCCCCATTGGCACTGAGTCCGCCCAGAGAGATGCTGCTGGCAAAAATGTTGATGTTGGCGCCTTGAGTCTCGATGACATCGTTGCCGTCATTGACAACAAACAATCCGCCTGCCGTAAATGTTACGCTGTCTCCGGTTCTTGCTTGCAGCCCAAGTTTGTTATCGGGCAAGTCTTGGAGGGTAATGTCGCCCGGAGTCTCTATAATCACGTTGCTGCCGACGGCCATCTGTTCCAACTGCACCTCTGAGAGAGATGTTTGAGTGGGATCTGCTGCCGGTTCCAGGGCCGTGGCGGTCGATCGCGCGCTGGTGTCGCCGTTACCGCTGACTATGGTAATATTTGCCGGATCGAGCCACAAAGTGCCGAGATCCCCGTTAGGCGCGCGCGTATCCACCTCTCCTTGGAAAGTTAGAGCATTTTTGCCGGAAATTTCGACAGTGCCGCCGTTACCCCCTGCTGTGCCGCCGCGAGCAGTAATATTGCCGAAGAAGCGAGTGGTATTGTCTGACCAAATTACTGCTGTGCCGCCGTTACCGCGGTCGATCGCGTTTAGTGCGATCGTCGAATCAGGACTAACATAAGTTACCTGAGCATTCGGCACTGGTTCGAGTCCCTGGAAACCGCCTCCGACGCGCACAACACCTCCGCCGTCTGTCCCGGAAGCATTAATATTGGCGCCGAACAGTCCGACTTTTTCGCCTAAAATATTTACTGTGCCTGCTGTTGCGCCATTTGGGGCAAAGACATTTACAGCACCCGAGACGATCGCACTTCCGGCATTTAGGGGCACTGTTTGGCCGCCCGTCAGCACCAATTGACCTTGTTCGTTCGCAGTTAAACCTGTGGCTGAGGCTACTCCCGGGCCCGTCAGCAACTGAGCCAAAGCAGCCGGGGCGATCGCAGATTTTTCTGACTGCAAAGACGGAGTAATTTCTAAACTTAATAAGCTACCAGTTTGACTGATGCGGACTGCATTGCTTCCCCGAACCGCCGCCACGGTAATCTGACCGCCAGGAGCAGATAATTGCCCGGTATTAATCACAGTTTGGCCCAGTAAAGTTAAATTTTGACCGCTGCCGACTGCTAAGTTTCCTGCATTGACAATTGCACCGACTTGTGAGTTATTAAAATTAAATTGATTTGGATTTCCTAGTAAAGCTTTATAATCATTAATTCCTGTTGCATTGAACCAGCGCTCGCCAAAACCGATACCTGTAGCAGTTGTGGCGAAAAAAGAACCAGGCACGTTCAATCTCGCATTTTGACCGAAGACGATTCCCGCCGGATTCATTAAGAACAAATTCGAGTTTCCGCCGCTGACAGAAATGAGACCGTTAATGACGGAAACATCGCCAGAAATCCGCCCTAAAATATTTTGAATATTGGGATTAGTGAGAAAATTGGCAATTTGACCTTCGCTGAGATTAAATTTGCTGAAGCTGTGAAACAGATTGGCGCCGTTTCCAGACAGTTGTCCGCCGCTAATGTTTAAGCGATTTTGCTCGGAATTGACAACAGTATTAGTGCCGTCATTCGCTGGGACGACAGGTTGCGATTGCACTGCTAGCGGTAGCAGCCAAAAACCTAATGTCAAAATTAAAGCAGAGCGAAAATAGGTCATGAATCAGTTGACAGTTGATAGTTGACAGTTAACAGTTGGCAGTTAACAGTTGGCAGTTGTCAGTTGTCATTAGTTATTAGGGGAGCATCCTGATTTTGTGAAAATCGTTTTTTAGGAGTGCGAGCGGGACGCTCGCTTACCTATATCGCTTCGAGAAGTCACAGCTAACACTCCTGAAAGGAAAATTATAAAAGCCAATTCCCGATTCCCAATTCCCGATTCCCAATTCTAATCTATAAGTAGTTTTGATTTCGTTTGATCTATAATGTTCCGCGAAAGTGCCAATAAACTTAAAAATGTCGATCGCACGCCGGCACGGAGGGTTTGTCTCCTGGGTGCCAAGGGTTGCTCCGAAGAGTCGATCGCACTTCCAAAGCACCCACTACTATAATATCGGAAATACGAGGCAGATTTGATATATATCTGTAGGCGGTGTCTTGACAAAATGCCCGCTTTCGTTTTATAATTTGTCAATTGATTAGATAGAACAGCAGTCAACCCACGAAATCACTGGCTTCTCCGACAAAGTTAACAACAAAATATTGATGCTGTGAGAAATCGACCATGCAAACTCAAAATTTCCCTTTTCTAAATGAACAAGTAGTTGAGCGGATATTTGCATCAGGCCAACTGACTCGCGATGACAGACAAAGAATTCAGTCAATGCTGTTAAATGAGTCGATCGGCGAAAATGAATTAAGCTTAATTGAAAGAATCATGGAAGGCGTAGTCAAGGGCCTACTTGACGTGCTGTATTAGTTGGGAAATCGCATTCGTTTATATAACTGTAAGGTGTGCAAACGCCGCGCACCTGAACCTAATTTCAAATAAAATCGCCAAGTCTTCTAAAAATCATCATCTGAATCCCCCTCGGAGCCCTCATCGGGACGCACAAGTTCTGAAGGAGGCCTGTCGTTACTCCAAGCCCACCACACGGCGCTACAGGAGCAGCGGTAAAATTCTTGCCACTTGCGGCGGTTGGACTCGGTGTATACTGGCGATCGACGATTAATCCAGACTTCATGGGCATCCGTGCAGCTAGCAGCGCACTTGGGACAGCAAAACTCAGTAGCGTGAACCGCCGCCGCAGTCCATTCGGGAGGATGGGTCGCAAAAGCTTCCATGTGTTAGAGTGTCTATCTAAACTGCTGGTAATTACGGCAAATCAAGGCTGGCTCGATATATGGAGATATCGGCACGGCATAAATACGCTGTTGAGTGCGTAATTTATCTGCCGGTTATTTTTTTGGCATTTGCCATCCGATGAATAGTATAACTGATGTGGTGTCAGCCGTCGATCGGCATTCTCAGCTATTTCAAGGACTAGGCTCATGTCTATCTACAACTTTATCTCATTTCTGGGCATTTTTGGGTTGTGCGCGATCGCCTGGATTTTCTCAGAAAACCGCCAAGTTAGGTATATACCTTGGCGCGTCATCATCTGGGGCATTGGCCTACAATTAGTCTTAGGATTTTTAGTCTTCCTATTTCCCCCAACTCGCATCGCCCTAGAGTGGTTTACCAGCTTACTGGATGGAGTATTCACCGCTGCTGACGCCGGAGCAAGATTTGTATTCGGCAGAAACATTGTACCAATACCCGGTCAAGACCCGCCAGTTAATTTAGGATATATTTTCGCCTTTCGGGCTTTACCGACAGTCGTCTTTTTCTCAGGCCTCATGGCCTTACTTTATAACATCGGCATAATTCAAATTATCACCGAAGTTTTTGCCAAAATATTTTACATGACAATGCGGTTGAGTGGTGCAGAAGCACTCAGTGGCGCCGCCAATATTTTTGTAGGAATCGAAGCAGCAATTGTCGTCAAGCCTTACTTGCCACAAATGACTCGTTCCGAACTTTGTGCAATCCTCTCTTGTTGCTTTGGAACAGCCGCTTCATCAACCTTAGCAATTTACGTCAGTTTTCTCAAGCCTGTTTTTCCAAATATTTTAGGGCATTTAGTTTCAGCCTCAATAATCGCGATTCCTGCTTGTTTTGTCCTCTCCAAAATCTTAGTTCCCGAAACAGGTATACCGGTGACAATGGGCGGCATTCCCAAGGAAGAACCGAAACCCCAAGGCCACGAATTCATCGGCGATGAAATCGCCCAAAATGATGGTGAGTTCCGCAAACAAGAGACAGTTGGCGGAGAACCCATCGAACGAGTTAGCCCTTTGGATGCTGCGATTATTGGCGCATTAGACGGGGTAAAAATGTCAGTTGCAATTGCCGCTGTTTTGATTTTAATCTTGGGCTTAGTTTCCTTAATCAATCAATTCTTTGCTTGGCTGGCTGTTTTACCTGCTCCAATTGGTACAATCTTTAGTTTTATCACCCTGCAAAACATTCAAGGAGCCTTATTTTACCCGCTAACCTTGTTAACCGGAGTTCCCTTCGAGGATTCTTGGACAGCTTCAGTCATCATCGGGCGGCGGCTGTTAGAAACAGCAATTCCGCCTTATCAAACTTTAGCAGAAGCGGCGGCAAAAGGACTGATTAGCGATCGCACAGTTTTGATTGTCAGTTACGCCCTTTCCGGTTTCGCCCACCTAGCCTCCGTCGGCATATTTGTCGGCGGCACAATCGCCCTAATTCCCTCCCGCCGCAAAGACATTTCCGAACTCGGTTGGAAAGCCTTATTTGTCGGCACCTTAGCTACAATGATGATTGCTTGTATCGCCGGATTATTTGACACCGGAGACTCCAGCATTTTAGGTACTAAGACACCCCCAACTGCCCCGATAAGCGCCCCCGCTTCCCCGAAATCAGAAGCATCCCCAGCGGCGAGTTCCAAGCCGTCAGTTGCCCCAGCAATTGCCAGCCCGAAGCCTTCGCCGAAGGGTGAAAAAGTGGCTCCGAAAGCCAAAGAATCTCCTAAATCTGAATCGAAGAAAACACCTTAAATAAGCTACGAGTTAAGACACGGTATTGCCTATTAGAATCAACTTAAGATCAAAAGTAGTCAGAGAATGCTGTTTGGCAATTAGGGCCTATAACCCCCCTAGCCCCCCTTGCTAAGGGGGGGACAAGATTCTTCTCAAAGTCCCCCCCTTAGCAAGGGGGATTTAGGGGGTAAAAAACTAGACTAGGAGCGAGATTACTCATGGCTTTCAGGGTTAAGTTGAGACGCTCAAGGGCATTGCCGTGTCTATACAGATGTTTGTGTGCGATCGCACCAATTCCCTCTTCCTTCTTCCCTCTTCCTTCTTCCTTCTTCCTTCTTCCTTCTATTTATGAATCCCGAACCAGAAATTCGCCGCCTGTTAGATGTGATGCCCGCCTCGGGCCGCATGACGTGTAAAATTATTAATAAGCCTCAACAATCGACAGTAATTGACTGCGAGTTTCCTTTACCTTGGAATCAATCTCGCCCAATTTATATTAATTTTGATTTGTGGCGGTTGCTATCTAAGCCGCAGCGAGATTTACTGCTATTGCGTACTGTAAGTTTTCTGGGCAATTTCAAGTGGTTTAAGCCGGATATTTATCAAGGTGCGGCTGTGGCGGGAATTCTCGGCACTGTGGTAGAGTTATTGCAGGGAGATGCGATCGGAATTGCGATCGCCGGTGGGTTGACTGGGCTGGCGATGACTCGAATTTGGCGCGACAACCGCAGTTCGCAAGTAGAGTTAGATGCAGACGAAACGGCGATTAGAGTGGCGGGAAGACGCGGTTACACCGAAGCTGAGGCGGCGGGACATCTGCTGGGGGCGATCGAAGCTGTGGCGCAAATTGAAGGCAAAAGTTTAGATTTTAACGGGCTGATTCGGTGTCAGAATTTAAGGGCGATATCGGGTATTTCGGCGGTGGGCGTGCCCGATAGTGTGAGGCAAGATTGAGAATACTGTTTCACAAACAATCGCGTGTCCCGCAGGCAGAGGACACAAAAGTTTTGATTGGTGTTCACTTAATCCGAAATATCGCTTAATCCCAAATACCGCCAGGGGTTTAAACCCCTGGCTAATAGCCCAAGTCCTCTCAAAGAGGACTGAATCAGGATTTGCATATTATAACGGTATAACAATGGTTTGGGATTGCTTCCGTTTGCCTCGCAATGACAGACAATCGTAATAAATGCGTAAGTCTTGTGAATAATTCATCAGTCCTCTTTTAGAGGACTTTAGCTATGAGGCAGGGGTTTAAACCCCTGCCGGATTATGGGTGTGACGCGCTATATCTGCTACTCAACTCTTTCCCTGACAATCCGAATACTCTCCCATGCTGGTATCCGACCCGCTTGTCGCTCATCTAGTAATACCAGGGAAACATAAAGTGGGTATATTTCATTTAGACTATCTAGATACTTACGGCTAATAGCTTCACTTTCTTGACGGCTTAACTTAATTGTATTGAGCGCCTCTTCATTTTCGGAGATTGCCTCATAAATTGCTGACAAAAAATGATAGATAATAATAAGAGAAAGCAGAGGGAAGTATAAAAGTAAGAAATCACTGGCTTTGCCTGCTCCAATTACTTTAAATTTGGTTTTGAGGTCGCGGTTGAGGTCGCGGTTGAGGAGGCGGTAGAGGTCGCGGTTGAGGTCGCGGTTGAGGTCGCGGTTGAGGACGCGGTAGAGGTCGCGGTAGAGGTCGCGGTAGAGGTCGAGGTTGAGGTCGCGGTAGAGGAGGCGGTTGAGGTCGCGGTTGAGGTCGCGGTTGAGGTTGAGGTCGCGGTTGAGGTCGCGGTCGAGAACCAAAACCTTAGCTAATTTCTCTTCCCAAGCTTGCTTCTGTCCAATTTCTATTCCTGCAAGGATTCCCTGTTTTCCATCAAAACACCAACATCCTACTTGTTTTTCTGCGACTGGATACTCCTCTACTTCAGCTAAAGTGGGCAGTCTGTACTTGAATCCCAATGCAGATTGCTGATTCAACCATTCACAAAACTCCTCAGCATCACTAAATCGTATTCCAATAATGGATTTTTTGGCATCTCCTGGCGGAAATCTGTAACTTGTCCAATAGTCAGGTTGGTGATGTTCACCCGTTTCCAGTTTCTCATCAATAAAAAGCTGATATTCGGCGCAGGTGATGTAACTCATGTCAATTTCGACATTCTCATCAATTCGTAACAACATTATTTCAATCGCCTCGATAACTGTACCTGTGCTGCTAATTTGGCAATTTCTGGGTCTGTCGAGTTCAAACCTTGTTCTAAAATTTGCTCCAGTTGTTGCCGAATGTCTGGATTTACACTCAACCCCTCGTCCCAGCAATCATAGGCGAGTGCCATTTCTTCCACGGATGGAGATGGCATCGCCAAGACTGCACGAATCAGATTGCTAGCATTACTCTGCGCTGCATAAAGACGGATAGTTTCAGCCCACCAAGATTGTTTAATATTTCCGATTAACAAATTCTCTTGGTTCGATTCCTTAATCTGAACTGCGGCTAAATATTCCTGAAAACTCAAGTGAGCAAACTCATAAACGCCTACTTCTTTTTCCACTAACAACCCACTCACATCCCGAACTTGCTGGATAAAATTCTCTTGATTTGCACCACTGCCTGCTACATCTGCCAGCTTGTCTTTAATCCAATCAATTCCATCAGATATCTTGAATTCACGAGTTTTCCGCTGCATTAATTCAAATGCCAGCACTTGCAGAACAGATTGCTTTTGCGTGGCTGTTAGCGCATCCGCAATATTTTTAGCTGTTTGTCGCTTTTCTAGTAAAATCTGGCAAATTTCTCTGTAAAGTTCTACCCGTTTTCCCGGCAAAGCGCTACCGCGACGGTGAACTGTGGCAATCATTGTTAGCAGTAAAGGATTCACCGCCATATCCGCTAGAGGTTTGCTATTCTTAATCCGCTTAATTAAATCATCAGCTTGTTGTTTTGCCTCTGCCCGCACTCCCATATCATTTTGTCCAGCGCGACTCATCACCTCTGTTTCCAAATACCAGCTATGAAGAAACTGCTGCATCTGTCTCAAGCTAAATGGTTGCACTTCTGAGACAGTCACAGTTTGTTGCAACAGCGCAGTTTTATAACCAAAAGGTCGAGAAGTTAAAATAAAAGCTGTGTCCGGGTATGCCCCCATCTGTGCGTCTACCCAACTACTTACTTGCTGGCGCTGGGTTGCATCCGCCACTTCATCCAATCCATCTAACATTACCAAACATTGGTTTTGACGTAATTTTTCGGCAAACCAGTTAGGTGGTGGATTCAGCAGTTGATATTTTTGGTGCTGCTGCTGTACCTGCTGAGTAATTAAGTCTGCCAGAGTGAGTTGATGATTGTTCACAATTTCCTGACGCACATCTCGGAGATACAACAATATCGGAATCAGTTGCGGCGCTTTCCGATGCACTTTGCGCTCTTGCTTTGTGGCATAAGTATGCGTTAAATATCTCAAAAGGGTAGTTTTCCCGGAACCGGGTGCGCCCAATACGGCCATGCGCCAAACTTCCAGATTATTCTTATCTATCTTTGCTAAAAAATCCCAAATTTGTGTTTCATTTGAGTTATTTCCTTCATCCTTTAGCGGCTGAATCATGTTTGGATTTGTATTCGCTGCCTCTGTTGCAGAAATTTTGAGTGGCACAAATACCTTTTGCAACTTCAGGGTTCTGTCTCTATCCAATCCCTGTGTTTGATAGTCTCGACAGATATAAGTCAAACTCTGGTAATATTGCTGCTGAAAAGGTGAGGTAAAATTTTCGATTTCGTTCCAAATCCAGTTTGCCAAACTATCTGCAAGTTGCTGTCTCTTTGCCCTAAACTTCGGTGTAAGTTGGTTAGTAACTGGGATGAGAAACTTGATGGCATGGATAAACAACATCAAAATTACAGTCACAACCAAAGCCAAAAATGATGCTGTCCATTGGCGCCTCAGTATGAAATACAACATTACCGCCAGTCCCAAACCCGGCGGCACCCATACTAACCTATTCTGCCATTGTCTTGGTAAAATAAGTACGGGTGGCAGCACAGTCCCCAAACCAAATAAAACAAGTGATGTATAAAAAACTGCTGAATTGAATTCGGCGGCTACGTGCTTCCCCTTCAAGAGTCCGAACAGGATGCCACCTCCCAGCAGGGGTAAAAAACCAACCAGCCAATTTTGATTTCCAGGCGTTGCACTCGGCTGAGACTGACTGGGTATAGTACCGATGATAAAAAGTGCTAATATACACGCTACTGTCAGTAAGATTATTATAGGATCGTCAATTTTTAAGTCCTGTTTACCGGGTAGTTGGTTGATCAGCCAACCCAAGAAACCATTACTGAGTATCAATAGCAACGGTAGCAGCAAATTTTGAATAAATCTGGACATAGGCGATCGCATTTAAAAGCTTGTTGTATCCAATTTTACGCGATATTAGCGATCGATGGTTCGCAATAGATGTTATTTATTGCTGCTGTGCGATAATCGAAAGTGCGATCGCCCTTACTGGAAAAAAACATCGCTACTCTACCGGATTAGCCTTAACAGACAAAGATTCCAGAAACTTAACTGCCTCATCCAGCATAGTTTCTGGTAATTTCTCAACAATTGCGATCGCCCTTTGACGAGTTTCTCGATTAATTGCTTCTGGTGGCTGCGACTCGGTTGCTACAAAAGTGCCACTTTCAAACGGTTTTTGCTTCAATAAAGCTGTTTCTGGAGTGACAAAAATGCCGACATCTGCCGGAAATTCTACAGCTTGATGATTCTGGCATTTAACCACCAGATTGGTCACTTTCATCGCTACTCGCTGATTAAATCGGAAAAAATCTGCAAAAGTGCGATCGCCGTGAGTAGTTTGCAGTAAATGCTCTCCCAGGCGATCGACTTCCGTGGTAAACATAAATTTGTGTCTATCTCCACCGACTGACAGCACAACCTCGTGGGAGTTAAGGGCGATCGCAGGCTGAACAGACAAAACTTGCACTTTCATCGTTTTAATGAGTAAACAGCTTGAATATTCCAGTAACTTAAAAACTCTTCTCTATCCATTTTATATCTTGTAGCATTCCAGGGGTCGCGAATCATAATTTTTCCTGTATTTTCAAGTCCGTCAACAATTACTATATGCCCCAAATCAGCTAGAGGTTCCCACAAAATAGCAGCCCAAGAACCTGTAGTAATTAATACATCAACTATTTCTGAATCTGTCGCCCCAGGAATAGAGACAGTACCGCCAAACCACAATCTAGTACCGCTTGCATCCAGAGTATTGAGTGCAACTGCTAAATCTTCAATATTTATAGGTATTCCAGTTTCAGCGGCGATTAGGGATTGATTCACATCGCAAATTCCGCGATCGCTAAGTAACATTTCACCACAAGCAGGGCCACATGATAACTTGTCTTGTTGCTTGACGACTGCTTCGTCTGCTATCTCATCAATAACTTGCCAATTTCCACCAGCCCCAGACAATCCTGCCATGAAATTAGAAATTCTCCCTTAAGAAATTCGCCCATTCTTCCCTGCGAACTTCATCTATATCAGCCGCAGATGGTGCCATTCCCAAGTCAGCACATAAACCCCACAATGATTTGCGGGGAGTAGGGCGAACGACAACTAATTCTCGTTCTATCTCAGGAACCATCCACTTAATCAACCGTAACTTGTCCGAAAGAGACAACTGCTTAACAAGACTGAAAACTGCCTCGAAAGTCATGTGTTTATGTAGGAATGTTCGATTGATGTAATTTTAGCATTATCGCTTTGGTAATTTCTTCAAATCAGACTATTTGGATCGATTCCTAACTCCCGTAATTTTTGAGCGAATTGTTCTGCACGTTGTGCTAAGCTTTTCACCTGTTCTTCAGGAGTCAGATAACGCTTTCCCTCTGCATCGTACCAATACAGCCATTCCCTCGTCACGCCAGAATAATTTCCCCTTTCACAACCAATTCCCAAACCAATTTCTGGCATCCAAACTGGATGTCCAGACTGTAATTCATACTTGCCATTAACTAACTTATGTACTTCCAAACGGGGTTTGCGGCGGCGACGCGAAGAATAAATCACGTAATAAAGTACGCCTAAAGCTTGATATTCCTCCAATTTAGCACTGTATTCCTTGCGATACTTTTTGGAAACAACTTCTAACACCAAAGTTGGCACAACATATTCATCCCACAGCACGTAACTGGGACGCAATTCTTCATCATAAAACCGTTCTACTCCTAAACTCAAAAAACCGTCTGGGACAATAGCAGGTTTTTCATGGTGATAATAGATACCCATATCTATACCAAAAAACCAGTCCATCCGTTCTGCCCAAAGTATCAGCAATATTGCTTTTAGCAACCCCGGTATTAGTTCTTGCAGTTCGTTATCCACAGGCGTTTCATCAGAGTCTGGCAGTTCATCGGCTGAGGGTAAGTACCTCGGCAAGTTGTAATTTAACATTTCAGTTTTTCCCAAAACTTATATTGATTATAGCATGGTTGTTTGTCAAACGACACTATATAACGTTCTTTTTTGCTGGCTATTGCATGATAAATACCTAATTTAAATACTTAATTCAACCGCCTAATTTGAGTGGTTAAATTAACAGCTTTTCCGCACTAATAATGTAAAATCAAGTTTTGTAAATAATTCTATTTTATATTTATTTGTGGTCTAACATAACCTCATCGCTCGACTCTATCTAGTTTCACGTGATAGGAAAGCGAACGATAAATAATTATCACTCAGGACGCATCTTTATTAGTAGTTCGATCCTCGATCGCGCTCATAATAAAGTGCAATTCTGTGACTTTCCTATGGGCAAACATACCCAAAATTTAGAATACAACCATGAACACCCCAGAAACTACGAATTCCTGGATTATTTACCGAATGCTGCCGAACTTTCAGCGCTTACCCGTCGCCCAATTTAGCAGCCGCAGCGAAGCAGAATCTTCCCTAAAAGTCATCCGACAACTGTTACCGAATACCGAATTAATACTTGCTTTCGAGATTGGGCTAGAAAATCCAACCACCGAAATCACTCAGCCCTCCGCTAAAAAAGCAAACTTGGAAACTTCAGTTAACCAAGAACTTCTGAAAATCTTTCTGATCAGTTCTCGCCCTGTTGTTTCGCGCGTCATTCATTCTTTGCACTGCCATAATTTTGCCTGCGTTTCTGACTGGAGTCCCCTTGTCCCAACTCACAATTCCGGTGAAGTGATGAGTATCTTAATTAAATATTTTGCTGCGGACTCTTAATCACAGTCTAGTTGCCACCTTTCTAGGGGTAATCCTCGATGGTTGCCCCTATTTTTACGCATCATATCATGTCCCACCGATTACCAGAAAAAATAGTTGGTTCGTAGTGCGGACTTCAGTCCGCTCTCATGCTGCGGACTGAAGTCCGCACTAGGAACGAGAACAATGATAAACTTGATATTCATAACCATCCACGCCAGGTAAATCGCGAGATTCAAGCTGACAATTTTGTGCGGCTAAATTGACAGGCGCGCGAAAATTAACCAACCACAAATCAAGCGGACGTTCCAATTGACTGAGTGTCTTATCCAGTATCCCCGCCACAATTTCCGGCGCATCCCTTCTCTGCTTAACCAAAAGAAACTGTGGAGAATCAAAAGCTGTAACTTCTTTTTTCTTCCTAACATCCGCTACATCCGCTACATCCGCTACAAAATCCGCTGCCGAACCCTTCTTCCTTTTTTCCCATTCCAATCCAATCCCCATCAACTCTCCAATTTCCACATGAGTCTTTTGAGTAGTCGCAATTAACACAGGAACTTGCGAGACTTCGCGGATAATCGGAATCAAAAGGTCTGGTTTGTAATATTTGCGATAACCGAGATTGGAATTTACTGTAACACCGCTCAAAAAGCCCATTGCTAAAATTAGCACCACTGCTTTTTTGCCAGCAATTACCACAACAGGTAAATTAAACCATCGAGTTTTTATTGTAGGTGTCTCATAAATAACTGATAAGGTTGCTCCTAATAGTAATATCACCCCCGGAAAGTAGACAAAGTTGTATCTAGGCCCGCGAGTTAGGTCAATTCCTATAATATATGCAAAGCTGAAAAATAGAAAAATTGCTCCTAGCACAAATCCGCCAAAAATAACAGTACCTAAACGAGTATCTGGCGTTTTCAAGGCAGTTTTAAGAGCATTTTGCAGGATCGGAAGCGCCCAGATTAAAAATATTGCCATTACGATCGCCGATCCAACCACCACAGCCAAATTAGCAGATTCCACCGGAAGCAGCAACATCACTACGATCCATCCCGCCAAAGCTTGGAAAATCGGCGCGATCCAATCTACAAATGTGCGATCGCCACCGACAATCCAATTGGTGAGTTCGCTACCGTATCTATTCGACAAAAATACTGGCAGCCAAACTAAACCGCCCGCTACAGTCCCCAGGGCTACTGCGAAAAGCCTCCACAGGATTTGAAATTGCCAAATATTCGGCTGCTGACTCTCCGAAAGCGCCAATTTCCAATGAAACTGCTGCCAGATTACAGCCATTAATGCTATGGCTTCCGCACACAAAGTCAGTACAAAAAAGTAGTGAACCGCAATTCCCAAACAGTTAACAATTATCCAAAACAGCACCGCCCAGATAGGCAGCGGAGCGCGCTGTTGTAACTTTTTGACAGCTAAAGTCAAACAAAAAAGAGACGCAATAACTAATAAGATTCCTAACGTATAATGGCGAGCTTCTTGAGCGAGATAAATGCCGTAGGGAGAAACTGCCATCATCGCCGCGGCACATTGACCAACTAAACGAGAATTGAATGCAAATTTGCCTAAAAGGTAGATGGCTGGAACTGAAATTACGCCCAATAATGCCGGCAGCGATCGCCCAATCCACACTAAACTATCCTGAGTAGGCACAAACAACCGCATCCACCAGTGCGCCACCATAAAATACACCGGTGGATGGTTGCTTTCCACCAGCAAATGGTTTAGAACATCTGCAATGCCAGCCTCGGGACGGAATTGCAACGGTTGTAGTAGAGTGGAAAGTGCGATCGGGCGATCGATCGGCACCCCGCGAAAACTGTTACCCAGACTAAACACGATAGTCGAAAACTCATCTGTCCACAGCGGTTTCGAGTCCAAATTGGCAAAACGCAGCATTAGGGCGATCGTCATCCACAGTAATAGCAACAACAGTTGTTTGTTCTTAATCATTAATTGAGTTATTGGTTATTTGACTGTTGACTGTTGACTGTTGACTGTTGACTGTTACCAATTCCCAATGCCCAATGCCCAATGCCCAATGCCCAATGCCCAATTCCCAATTCCCAATGCCCAATTCCCAATTCCCAATTCCCAATGCCCAATGCCCAATGCCCAATGCCCAATTCCCAATTCCCAATTCCCAATTCCCAATGCCCAATGCCCAATTCCTCATGCCCTAATCAACTTCCGTCACCCGCCAGCTCAGCTTCATATTAATCCAGAAATTCCACAGAGTCACAGCCACGATCGCAATTAAATTAGCCAAATATTCATTCATCCCAAAAACATTAAACATCAGATTAACCAGCAGCACATTCAAAATCAAACCCATCAAACAAATTGTATTAAATTTCAACAGCCGTTTGAAGCGCTGGCTAATTCCAGGCTGCCGCTTAGAAATATCCCCAAAAGTCCACAAATCATTCCACAAAAAGTTACTGATAATTGCCAACTCAGCAGCAAAAATCAGACTGCGAGTCAGTTCCAAATTGAGGTAAGTCCGCAACACGTACAAAACCGCCATATTCACAAACACACCGCTAAAACCCACGATGCCAAAGCGCACAAACTTACCCATCGGCCAGCGAGCAAACCGCAATATTAACAAGTGCCGCAAATACTCAATATACTGTTTCGATGTAACTTTGCTCTCGCCTTCTTTGCGTTCCTGAAACACATAACCAACTTCTCCAATCCAGCGGATGTTTCCTCTACCTAGCACTTCAATCAAAATTTTGTAACCGGCAGGATTCATGGTTTTGCCGGCAATACAATTGCGGCGCAGCATAAAATAGCCGCTCATCGGATCGGAAACTCTGCCCACCACTCCCGGCAGTATAATTAATCCAACAGTTTGAGCGCCCCGCGACAAAAATCGCCTGATGACGCTCCAGTCGCTCACCCCGCCCTCGGCAACGTGGCGACTCGCAGCGGCTAAATCGGCTCCCCGCTGAATTTCTGCTAAAAGCTGTAATAGTGTCTCCGGGGGATGCTGCAAGTCGGCATCGATGACGCCCAAAACCTCGCCCCGAGATGCTTGCCACCCGCGAATTACCGCCGTGGAAAGTCCGCGCTCGTCTTCTCGGCGCATCACCTGCAATTGGGGATATTCGACTGTTAGGGACTGGGCAATTTCCCAAGTGCGATCGGGACTGTTGTCATCGACTACAATTAATTCGTAGTTGCCGGGAATCATGCCATCGAGCAATTTGCTCAATTGTTCCACAATAGTTTTGACATTTTTGCACTCGTTGTAGGTGGGAACGATCAGAGAAAAATAAATTGACACTGTGTGTGCGTCTGTAAAATTTGAACCGCCAGTTGGTAAAGCCAGAATTTCTAAAGGCCCAGAAGGCACTGGCAACAGTTCATTTACTTGGTTAATGGTCATAATTAGCGCTTCTTGAAATGACAAGATGTTTTTTACGACTTTATACTTTAGAATCTGTTTCGTCTATAGTTCATTTGTTAAGATATAAAAAGCCCTTAATTATAGGTAGTTGATTCTATGAGTGAATTGGAAAATACAACTGTGGATGCAATTTTAGATCGCGCTTTACAACGTTATAACATCTCTACCGCTGAGGCCTTGGTACTTTTGCAGCAAAAAGATACCGATGCGATCGCTTCTATTCAAAAAACCGCTGATTTGCTGCGGCGCCGACAATCAGGGGATACTGTCACCTATGTTATAAATAGGAATATTAACTTTACAAATATTTGCGAGCAGCATTGCAGTTTTTGTGCATTCCGCCGCAATGAGGGAGATGAGGGCGCTTTTTGGTTAGATGCAGCCCAAATTCAGGAAAAAGCAACTGATGCAGTGCGACGGGATGCGACCGAAATTTGTATGCAGGGCGGCTTAAATGTTCAAGCTAAGCTCAATGGCAAATCTTTATCTTATTATCTGCAATTGGTGAAAACTATTAAAAATAAGTTTCCGCAGTTGCACTTGCACGCTTTTTCCCCGCAAGAAATAGAATTTATTGCGCGACAAGATAATCTTAGTTTCAGCTATGTAATTTCGGCTTTGCGGGATGCGGGAGTTGGTTCGATGCCAGGTACTGCGGCGGAAGTTCTCGACGATGCAGTGCGCCGAGTAATTTGCCCGGAAAAAATAGATTCGGCAACTTGGTTGGAAATTGTGGGAACTGCTCACCGTCTGGGTTTGCCGACAACGAGCACGATGCTTTGCGGCCATATTGAGACGGCCATGCAGCAGGCTTTGCATTTAGAAAAAGTGCGATCGCTCCAACAAACAGCCATTAACAACAACTATCCAGCCCACATCACAGAATTCATTTTACTGCCCTTTGTCGGACAGGATGCACCGGCTCCTTTGCGCAGTCGAGTCGGCCGCGATCAGCCAGTGTTAGCAGATACACTGTTGCTCACCGCCGTATCTAGAATCTTCCTAGGAAATTTGATTCCGAATCATCAACCGAGTTGGGTCAAATTAGGTTTAGCAGGAGCTACAGAAGCGCTCAGATGGGGCTGTAACGACATCGGCGGCACTTTGATGGAAGAACATATTACCACGATGGCCGGTGCGGTTGGTGGCGGTTGTCAGTCTGTCGAAGATTTGCAAAATGCGATTGGTTCTTTGGGGCGGACTTATCAGCAAAGAGATACAATTTATCGATTTTTGGGGGTTGACAAATTTGCTGCAATAAGTTAATTGTTCCCGAAAATAGTCGGCGGTTGAAACCGCTGCTATACAAACAATGTCCGCCTCCGCGGACTAAGAAACAATAAAGTAAAAATCCCTGATTTAGCACGGGTGAGGAGAAGAGATTGCCGATCGCACTTTCGACTAGATTATAGAAAGGGCGATCGCAAATTTAACACATCAATTCAACCGAATTAACTTAACCAACAAGCTCATGATTTCTCCCTGTTGCGGTGTAATGATGATGCGATTGTCGGTAATGGCGATGGGATGCGTCTAATTAGCAACATCCGCGTAGCGCCAGGCGTGGAGTTAGTGGATAGTGCGCCGTACACCCAACGGCGAACCGATGATGACGTGACGGATGGATTCGCGATTATCGGCCTCAAAGCTTTGGTTAGTTAAAACTTGGGGCGATGCTTGGTTCGATGCGGAATCTTGCAACATAGTTTTGACAAACAATTTGGGATAGTTTTGATGCTTTGTCACGGTAAAACCCCGTACAATTTCAAATTAATGCAAAGACAGCAATTCCCGTCAAGCACAATTTATTTAAACAATACTATCTAATGTTTCTATGTTTGCCTACACTAAGTTAATTTACGGTCATGGTCAATATATTTATAATTATCGTAAATCAATTTACGGTCAGCGTAAATGAGCTTAGAGAAATGTTTAACAAAACTTACACAAATAGCACAATTAGCCGTAGGGTGTGGATACCTGGAAAAATTCCTAAAAAACATCGACAATCTCATGGCGACGCACCTTACCTAGATAAAAGTTGAACATTCCTAGACCCAACTGGTAAAATTAGCATAGTGCGTCAGTTTCTTATAGGGTTTAGAAAAAATGTTGCTACGTAACAATTGTTTGGTTTGTTTCGTTCATTCAATGTGTCAAGTGCGGATCTATTAGATTTCAGCTCTTTTTGAGAGATTGTCGATGTATCCCCACCCTAAAGATACGGCTTTGCATTAATTTTGAAAATTGGTATTAAATAAGCATTCAAAACTACTTAGTCACACCGTCGCTCAACGCTAAACAATCTGTTTGTCA
Organism: Microcoleus sp. bin38.metabat.b11b12b14.051; assembly: GCF_013299165.1. NCBI lineage: Bacteria > Bacillati > Cyanobacteriota > Cyanophyceae > Oscillatoriales > Microcoleaceae > Microcoleus > Microcoleus sp. bin38.metabat.b11b12b14.051. The sequence continues at coordinate 34,422 of NZ_JAAFKD010000039.1, read as the reverse complement.
AACAAATTATTGCTCAAATTTACCCATTGTGCCACGCTTAAATCTTCAGCACGAGATTGAGTATTTATCTGTAACTCTTCTAACAATTGAACGAGTTTATCTAAATCCACAGATCCTTTCAAATTATTTCGCAGCATCTTGCGCTTGCTGCCAAATCCTAACTTGATTAAAGTCTCCAAATAGCGCGGATTAACCGCTGGCGTTTCTATTACTCTGGGAAGCAGCCGCACCACGGCTGAATCGACTTTTGGCGGCGGATAAAAGTCTTTTGACGGTACGTCGCAAATTAACTCACATTCTGCTAAATACTGGACTCGCACTGACAAAGCCCCAAAAGCTGTAGAACCAGGTTTAGCGTAAAGCCTTTGGGCTACTTCTTTCTGCACTAATAGTACGATCGCCTCGAAGGGCTTCGCAGCAGGGGCAGATATCGTTCCCAGCAGTTTTTGGAGGATCGGCCCTGTGATATTATAGGGAATGTTGGCAACAACTTTATGGGGATTTTGGAATTTGGGAAATACCCTTAGTTCCGCTTCTAAATCCATTTCCAGGAAATCGCCTTGCAGCAGTAAAAAGTTGTCGGTTTTGCCGAGTTGCTGCGCGAGTTTTAGGCACAAATCTCGATCGATCTCCACAGCAACAACAGACTCAGCCGCAGCCAGCAAGCGCCGAGTCAGAATCCCCGTGCCCGGCCCGATTTCCAGGACGCGAGAACCCTCCAAACTCGCCGCTTTCACAATCTTATCTAAGGCTTTCTCGCTTTTGAGCCAATGTTGAGCAAACTGTTTCCGGGGTCTGGTCGATCGCATTTTTTGAATTGTTGGATAAATCTTAGCCTTTCATTCTATCACAAGCTCATATTTTTTCCCAACCTAAAGTCATGTTTATTTTTGTAAACAGGGGTTGAATTCAGGAAAAAACTTGGGCATCATAAAAGGATTAACGATAAAAAAAAAGTTTACAAATTCGCAATTGGCAATTCGCAATTCGCAATTGGCAATTCGCAATGACCAATGACCAATGACCAATGACTAATGACCAATGACTAATTCCCCAAAAATGAAATTCCAACGAGTATTTGGTACATTACCCAAAACCCAAGCCAGCGCGCCCGGAAGAGTAAATATGCTGGGCGAACATACAGACTACAACGACGGATTTGTACTTCCGACGGCAATTCCTCAGCGCACAACAGTACAAATCGGCTTGAGCAGCGACAGCCGATACCATTTTTATTCAGCAGAATATGACGAACTCATAAATTTTTCAGACGACGATACCATACCGCAAAAATTCGTAAGTTATATCTGCGGCTGCATCAGACTCGTAGAAAAAGAAGGATACAAAATACCGCCAATAAATGTCTACATTACCTCGAACGTGCCGATCGGCGCCGGTTTGTCCAGCAGCGCCGCTTTAGAAATAGCCACCCTCAGAGGAATGCGCGCCCTGCTCAACCTACCCCTAGACGACGTGCGCCTCGCTCAAATCGGACAGCTAGCCGAAATTCGATATGCAGGCTTGAACTGCGGCATCATGGATCAAATGGCGTCGAGTTTAGCAGACACCAACACCATGCTATTTCTTGACACCCGCAGCCTCGAATACCGCCCGGTACCTTTCCCCACAGGTACAGAAATTTTAGTCATTGACAGCGGCGAAAGCCACCAACTAGCAGCCGGAAGCGGCTACAACCAGCGGCGGGCCCAGTGCGAAGAATCCGCCCGCAGATTGGGCGTTAAAGCCCTTAGAGATATCACCGATCCCAAAGCAGTCGAAGTATTGCCGGAACCGCTCAACAGGCGATCGCGCCACGTCGTCACCGAAAACAACCGCGTGCTCGAAGCAGTAAAATCCTTGCCAGCAGAGCGTTTTGGCGAGTTGATGAATGCTTCCCACGCCAGTATGCGCGACGACTACGAAGTTTCAGTACCCGCAGTAGACACCTTGGCGGCAATCTTGCAGTCAATCCCCGGAGTCTTCGGCGCGAGGCTGACGGGCGGAGGTTTTGGCGGTGCTTGCGTAGCTCTAGTCAAAAGCGGCAAAGCGGATGTTATTGCATCAGAGGCGATCGATCGCTACCAGCGCGCCGGTTATAGCGGCCGCGTTTTAGTTCCCGAAGTTAAACTTAATTCTTAATAGTAGAACTATCACCCGGTAGCGAAGGCCAGCGCACAGTCACGATCGCCGAATCCTCCAATGCCGACCAATAATGAGGCACTCCCGGCAACCATAGAGCATAATCTCCTTCGCGAGACAGCAAGATTTCTTGCGAAGGAAATTGCAAGCGAAACCTCCCTTTTACCAGGATAGAAAGCGTAGTTGCTACCGCATTTACTGCCCACTGAGTCCTGCAATCTCCGGCCGAGTGAACGCCCCATTTTACCTCTAACGTAGAAGTCGATCGCGCGTCATCGAGCGGCGTCATAAAGTGACCCGCAAACCACCCGCCGCGACTGGCACCTTCAGCACCCGCATTGCCAAAAATTACTTCTGACGGCATCAGCTAATAATCTCACAAACCAATATTTTAGTAACACAAACTCAACGGTTCGTAGTAAGGACTTTAGTCCTAACTGATTTTAATACCCAGACAAAGGACTGAAGTCCTCACTACAAACTCAAAGGTTCGTAGTAAGGACTTTAGTCCTAATTTATTTCAATTCCCAGAGAAAGGACTGAACTCCTCACTACAAACTCAAAGGTTCGTAGTAAGGACTTTAGTCCTAATTTATTTCAATTCCCAGAGAAAGGACTGAACTCCTCACTACAAACTCAAAGGTTCGTAGTAAGGACTTTAGTCCTAATTTATTTCAATTCCCAAAGAAAGGACTGAAGTCCTCACTACAAACTCAAAGGTTCGTAGTAAGGACTTTAGTCCTAATTTATTTCAATTCCCAAAGAAAGGACTGAACTCCTCACTACAAACTCAAAGGTTCGTAGTAAGGACTTTAGTCCTAATTTATTTCAATTCCCCCAAAGAAAGGACTGAAGTCCTCACTACAAACTGATTATTGTTAGACGAGCGGATACCATCGAACTTATTACTTGCGGCCAGAAGATTGACCTTCCGTCGTAGCGATTTCCCCAGCTTCCATAAACTGCTTAAAGCGGCGCAAATCATCAGCAATTTGCTGTTCGGGAGCTTCCCCAAATAGTTTAGCAGCACCAGCACCGATCGCACCGCCCGGAGGGTTGTATTCAATCACAACTTTTACCTCAGTACCCCGTCCTGCGGGTGCCGGTTGAAAGCGCACAAAACCAGAATTGTCCACATCAGCCCCTTCCACAGACGCCCAAACAATTAAGCGATTTTCTTCTTCACCCACAATCTCGGCATCCCATTCTACACTATTGCCCATCGGCGCGCTGGCAATCCAGTGAGAACGCTTGTCATCGATTACCGTCACGTGTTTGAGGTGCTTCATAAACCGAGGCAAATTCGCAAAATCGCGCCAGTAACGGTACAATTCATCGGCTGGTTTGTCGATCGTCACCGTCTTTTCAACTTTAATACTTTGATTCGCGTCTGCGGCCGACTGCAAACCCTCCACAACCCCCAGCCCGCGAGCGGCCAAACCGCCCCCCGCAACCGCCAGCAAAGCACCTCTGAGTGAACGCTGCGACAAGCCCAACAGTACCAGCGCTCCCCCACCAATCAACGAAGCCCAGCGTTCGCTATCGCCGGTGTTTTGGTTTTGTTTGTCAGAATTTGCGATCGAAGTAGATTCCATTGTTTTACACCTCGTCAGTCGATTTTAGATTTTAGATTTTAGATTTTAGATTTATGCCACAGCTACATCTGGGAGTTTGAGCAAAAGTCTAAAATCTTGGGATATCCACACAATAGCGTCGGCTCTTGTACCCGTTTTTGGGCTGGTCAATTAATCGTGAAAAATAGCACGTCGAGGCGCCACCCAAACAGTTGCCTCGAAACTTAAAATTAGGGTGAGTGCATTTATTGCACTTACCCTGCAAAATTTTCGCATTTTAATCAATCCATCGCAGCAACTAATTGCCACAACAGTCGCGCATTTGCTTCTAAAAATAATTGTCAACACCGAGCGTCAAAATCGCGATCGTTCCCAGCAAATGACCCGCGCTCATGCAAGCCAGAAATGCCGGTACGCTAACATTGTTGAACAAAGCCGGAAAAGGCAAAGGCATTTTCGGCCCGACGTGGGGATACCAAATTCTGCGGCTCAGAACTAGCAACGCTAAAATATTGCAAACAAACATCACTAGCGGCTTTTGCCAATTTCCTAACGCTGTGTCAGTCACAGCCGACTCCACTACTGCCAGTAAATTTGAGTTAATCATCGTTGATGCTCCTATTTTTAATAAAGTATCAGAGAGTCTCGATCGAATTGCTTGCCACGAATAGAGCAGGGGCGAGAGCGTTGACGCAATCAATATCTGCTTTGCTCTCCACATTCACCGCGCCAGCGATCGCGCCCCCACCTGCAATCATCGAATCACAGCAAGAATTCTTTTAAGGCCATTCAAAAGTAACGAAAGATACATAGGAACCAAGCCCAAGTCACTGCCACCACTGTTAACCTGTCTGGCTTTTGCCGCATTTACTCAGGCTGCCAGACAGGCAATACTGCTCGTTATTATTTAACGATATAGGTAGGCAGAAAGTGCAGTATGTCGCGCAGAACGCTATATCCAGCCATGTCCCAAAGCAAATAAGCTAAGAAACCGATCATCGCCAAGCGACCATTCCAAAGTTCGGCTTGTGGGTTGAAGCCAAACAGAAAAGCGTTCCGATCTTTGCCGTTGTAGGCATTAGCAGTTGAAGGTAGGTTAGTAGGACGAGTTTCCATGTTTTTACATTCCTTAATCATGTTTCGCCTATCATCGTAGCGAGCTAATTTCTACATTGCTATCTGCCGATAGGCTCAAAATACACACAAGTCTAAAGGAGGATTTTGAGATCCGAAATAACGTGTTAAGTTTTGTTAAACGAGATTTTTTAATGGCTGCCTTGTATGTGTAGATACTAAACACAGCCACCAGCCCAGATGGCGGCCGTGAAACCCTGTCTGGGCCCAGCAGCGACCAGCAACGGCGGTGGTGACTCGACAATACTGAATCGGCGAATTGCTTGCAGCCCAAAAAAATACCAGAAAGAAGTGGTTGAGGGCAAATCTCTTTTATCTATAAATTAAAATCAGACTATTGATTACTCGAATCCTATTGGTTGCAGGTAGAGGTCGCCCGGATTGCCGTCAACTGTCTACCCCTCGACGAGAGCGGGCGGGATCTGCTGTCCGCTGTCAACAGTCCGCTGTCAACAGTCCGCTGTCAACAGTCCGCTGTCAACAGTCCGCTGTCGGCTGAATAAATTTCAACTGCAAACCCGAACACGATCGCCCCGGAATTAACTAAGATAGGAGATCAACAGAGCGCGAGGGAGAAACAGTTATCGAAACCATCTACGGCAACCTTCAGGGTCTCAAGTCCAGCCAACTCAAACAACTCGAAAAGCTTTACCACCAGCGACTACCGGGCGATCGCATCACCACGGCAGAATTCGCCCAGCGCGTCGCAGCCATCAGCACCGAAATCGACAAACCAATCTGCACCTACATCAACCGCCGCGGACAAGTAATTCGCGTCGGCGTCGGTACGCCCCGCCAAACCCAGATTGCGCCCCTAGAATTGCCCCGCTACGGGGGAGGTCGCCTCAGCGGCATTCGGTGCATCGCCACCCACCTCAAGCCGGAAATGCCCAGTGAAGCAGCCATCACCGCCATGGCAATTCAGCGCCTCGACGCCCTCGTGTGGCTGACACTTAGTGGCGGAGGATTTCAACGCCGCGGCGGCGGTGCGGCAGGTTACATCCAAGAAACTTATCTCGTTCACCTGATACCCCAGGGAGACCGACCAAATTTTGAGTTTTCAGTGTTAACCGCTAAGTTAGAACCAGCTTCAACTGATGACAAACAGGAAATAGAAGAGCCTTTAATTCAAAACTCACCAATCAAAACTCAAAACTTTCCCTGGAAAATATCAGAACCTCTGAGTTTGGACGACCTCGCAGACCAAGATTTTCTGGAGTTGGTGGAAGGACTCGAAGCAGATTTTCAAGCTGAATTTGTCGCCAGACAAGTAGATGCAGACCAAGATAAAGTGCTCTTGGTTGGTGTCATGACTCAGCACATGACTCTGCTGGATTTTGAGGACGGACTCGCAGAAATTACCCGGCTGGTAGAAAGCGCCGGGGGTCAGGTGCTGCAAACAGTGCGTCAAAAGCGATCGAACCCCCACCCGCAGACAGTCGTCGGCGAAGGCAAAATTCAAGAAATTTCCCTCACCGCTCAAACCATTAGCGCTAACCTCGTGGTATTCGATCGCGACCTGTCCCCAGCACAAATACGCAACTTGGAAACTCAGATCGGTATTCGCGTAGTCGATCGTACTGAGGTAATTCTCGACATCTTTGCTCAAAGAGCTCGCACCAGCGAGGGTAAATTGCAAGTCGAGCTGGCCCAGCTACAGTACAGCCTGCCCCGCCTGACAGGTCGCGGTCAAGCAATGTCGAGACAAGGCGGCGGCATCGGTACCAGAGGCCCGGGGGAAACTAAACTCGAAACCGAACGGCGGACGATCGCCAAACGCATTTCTCGATTGCAGCAAGAAGTCAATCAACTACTGGCCCACCGCTTCCGGCTGCGGCAGAACCGGCATCACATGGACGTACCCTCAGTCGCGATCGTCGGCTACACAAACGCCGGTAAATCGACTCTGCTCAACCTGCTCACCAATTCGCAGGTCTACGCAGCCGACCAGTTATTTGCCACCCTCGACCCCACCACCCGAAAGCTGACGATTCCGGGCGCCCTCACCGGTGAACCGCTGTCGATCGTCCTCACAGATACAGTGGGCTTTATTCGCGAACTGCCGCCGTCCTTGATCGACGCTTTTCGAGCTACCCTCGAAGAAGTCACAGACGCCGATGCTTTGCTGCACCTCGTCGATCTGTCCCATCCGGCGTGGCAGAGCCAAATTCGATCTGTCATGAATATTTTGACAGATATGCCCGTAACTCCCGGGCCCGCCCTGGTAGTTTTCAACAAAATTGATGCCGTAGACGGAGATACTCTCGCCCTCGCCCGAGAAGAGTTTCCTCAAGCCGTATTTATCTCTGCCGCCAAAGGTCTCGGAATGGAAACTCTCCGCGAGAGACTAGCCCAGCTCATTCAATACGCCCTCTACCCTCGGTAAATACTTAAATATTGCCTTCAAGTAGTTGACATTCGGGAATATACGTACATATACTGAGGACAGATTCGGTCGCAGCATGAGACTATAAAAGAGTAGTCGGATTGTGCATTGTAAATTAAAATACAGCAGAGCTAGTTTGCGAAGAGTTCAATAATGAATGTCAGGAGGCAGCGGTCAAGGTAAAGAGACTATTTGTTAATGCCCGTAACGGCTGTTGGTAGAGAGGTTGACCAAAAATGTTGCTTCACTCCTTGCCAACTACTAAATAGTGCAGACCACGCTACGCGAGAGCGAGGTCAAACAGAATAAAACGATCGAAGTGTTTGGGAGTTAGCCTCAAGCGCTATACTATCTTTTATCGGCGTCCGCGACAGAAAACATCCATATATTTTGAGTTCTTTCAAATCCTTGCCCGCCGTGCAGCGCTCATCCTAGCACTATTTCTATTTTCCGATTTAACCACTGTTTAACTAAATAGTTATGTGTACGCCACTGGCAAAACTAGCGATTGGACTCTCTGCCACAATGGCAACAGGGTTCTACTATCTAGCTGCCGCCCCTCCGGCTTCAGCAGCAGTCGATGTGTGTGGGCCCGGAAACTTTTCAAGTGCCTGCTTGCCTGGTAATGCCACCAGCAGCCCACAATCTCCAGCAGCCACAGCTCCAGCAACCGCAGATCCTGTAGCGCCGCTGGCATCGCCCGACCCGTTACCCTTGCCCGTAGCGCCATCGCCGCTGGCATCGCCCGACCCGTTACCCTTACCCGTAGCGCCATCGCCACTGGCATCGCCCGACCCGCTACCCTTGCCCGTAGCGCCACCGCTGCTGGCATCACCCGACCCGCTACCCTTGCCCGTAGTTGAATCACCAGCACCGATAGTAGAACCACAAGCGCCGGTAGCAACTGAATCACTAGCAACACCACCACCAACGATAGTAGAACCACTACCGCCGCCGGTAGTTGCATCGCCAGTACCAACACCAGACCCGATACCGCTATTGCCACTAGCCCCGCCGATAGTCGTATCACCTCCACCCATACAGGCGACCCTGCCGAGCTTCACAAACATATACACAAACACCAGCTCTCAGAGAGCAACATCTATCCCAGAACCGGGTACAGTAGTAGCACTCCTGATGACAGGGGCAGTAATCATCTGTTCGGGCAGAAAACGAAATAAGCAGGTAGGTCAGCAACGGTAGGCGGGTCTAGCCTGCTACTTGTTTTCACAAAGTCTCCGTTTCTTCAAGAGCCGGTGTTTTTTTATATTTAGGTTAAATTACGTTAAATTGTATTAATAATTACACTAGACCTGGCTGGCGCCAACTAGATAAAAATTAAAATAAGATTGGTTAAGATTAAAATAAAAAAATATTGTGATTATTTGAGCGTCAGATGAATCCTAAAGTAGAAATTTACACTTGGAGAACCTGCCCCTTTTGCATTCGTGCCAAAGCACTGCTGAAGCAAAAAGGGGTTCAGTTTACAGAGTACGCGATCGACGGAGATGCAGCAGCACGCGATCTCATGACCGATCGAGCCAACGGAGGCCGCAGCCTGCCCCAGATATTCATCAACGACCAACACGTAGGCGGCTGCGACGACATCCACGCACTCGATGCTAGAGGCCTGCTCGATCCGCTGCTAGCAGCAAAATGAGGCATTCCCCGTTGAATCTGGAATTTGCCAAAATTTTCCTGCGACCAAATCTTAACTGTAACTGACCATGAAATTTGCATTCATCATCGATCCCCTCGCGCGACTAATTCCAGGACACGATACCAGCGTAGCGCTGATGGAGGCAGCTCAAGAATTAGGTCACGAAGTCTGGGCAACTCAAGCCAACGAATTAAGCATCATCGGTGGCAAAACCTGGGCAATGTTGACTAGAGTGGCCCTCACCCCAGTCAAACAGGTAGAAGGGCGCTGGGAGGCCGCTGAGGCTTGGTATAAAGCGGAACAGCCTACCTTAGAGCCACTAGCAGCAATGGACGCAGTATTTATGCGTACCGATCCCCCAGTCAACGTTCCCTACCTGTACACTACTTATCTTCTCGACGGCATCGATCCCGCGAAAACTTTGGTAGTTAACAGTCCCAAAGGATTGCGGGCTGCCAATGAAAAGATGTATGCTTTGCAATTTGAGGGAGCTATCCCCGAAACAATTGTTTCTCAAAACAAGCAGGTAATTCGGCAATTTGTTGAAAAAAAAGGGGCCGCAGTTCTTAAACCGTTGGGTGGCAAAGCTGGTGAGGGCATTTTGTTTTTAGAACCGGGCGATCGCAATCTCAACTCCCTGGTCGAAATTAGCACTCTACAAGGGCAAATTCCCGTCATGGTGCAGACATATCTGCCGCAAGCAAAAGACGGAGATAAACGAATTATCCTCTTGAACGGCAAGCCCGTCGGTGCAATCAACCGCATTCCCACCGGCAACGAATTTCGCGGCAACATGGCCGTCGGCGGCCGAGTCGCAAAAACCGAAATTACCGATCGCGAACATCAAATTTGCCAGCAGTTAGCACCGGTGCTGCAACGAGACGGACTGTACTTTGTCGGCATTGATATCATCGGCGGTTATCTCACCGAAGTTAATGTCACCAGCCCTACAGGAATCCGAGAAATTGACTTATTTGATGGCGTCAGTTTGGGCAAACAAGTAATTGAATGGACTGTCTCGCAAGCAGGAACTAGAAGTTAGGATTTAACAACGGAGAATTACTCATATGCTGCTAAATATTTTTTTGAGAAATCAAAAAAAATCGCCCTTTTTTTAGGGCAAAAAGCTTGACTTTGAGAAATTTTAGAGGTATTATTTAATAATGGGAGTGGTGACAAAATTTAAATTTAAGTCACCACTCCCATTATTAAATAAATATATCCCAAAAATCCAGAAAAATCAATAGGTAATAGTTACTTTTTTAGAACCAATTTTTTAACAAAATTACAAAAAACCCGGTTTATTCTTGAATATTTTCATAAGTTCATCTATGTGCCAGCTTTTGTACGAACAGACAACATCGCACTCTGAAGCTTTCCTATCTTAAAATTATCTGCGTTAATCTGCGTTATCTGCCTTCAATCTGCGGTTGACCTCTCAATCAAAGACTTAATCCCCAATCCCCAATAATTAAATCATGTCAAAAATTGGCGTTGCAGTAGTCGGTACAGGTTTCGGTCAAAAAGTACACCTTCCCGGATTCCAGACACACCACCGGACAGAGGTTGTGGCCGTCTATCACCGGAATTTAGACAAAGCTCAAGCGATCGCCACCGCCCACAATATCCCCTACGCCTGCAACTCGATCGCAGATATAGTAGCGATCCCAGAAGTAGCAGGCGTCAGCATTTCCACACCGCCATTTTTGCATTTTGAAATGGCAAAAACCGTCCTAGAAGCAGGCAAACATTTATTACTAGAAAAACCGACAGCCCTGACAGCCAATGAAGCCCGAGAACTTTACCGATTAGCAAACAGCGAATCTCAAACCAAATCAATTGCCACAATGGACTTTGAGTTTAGATTTATCCCCGCATGGCAAATGCTAGCAGAATTATTAGCAACAGGATATGTCGGAGAAAAGCGTTTAATTAAAATTGATTGGTTGGTGCCCGGCCGCGCTGATGCGACTCGTCCTTGGAATTGGTACGCGCAAAAAGAGCAAGGCGGCGGAGTTTTGGGTGCAACAGGTTCCCACGTTTTTGATTATATTAGCTGGCTATTCGGCCCCGTACAAAGGCTTTCTGGGCAATTGATTACAGGAATTGCAGCACGGCCAGATCCGAACGATTCGGGAAATTTAAAACCTGTTGATGCCGATGATTCTTGCACGTTGATGTTGGAATTGACCGGGGGAACCCCTTGTCAAGTTTGTTTGAGTTCGGTTACTTATCAAGGGCGGGGACATTGGGTCGAAATTTACGGAAGTAAGGGTACTTTGGTTTTGGGAAGCGACAATCAACAGGATTACGTACACGGATTTCGCTTGTGGGGTTCCCAAGCTGGAGAACCTTTAGCTGAAATTAAGATTCCTCAGAGATTGGAGTTTCCTCAAGTTTATCCAGACGGCAGAATTGCACCGTTTATTCGAGTAGTAGACAGGTGGGTAGAAGCAATTGATGCGGGTAAATCTTTGATCCCGTCCCTCAAAGAAGGCGTTTACTCGCAGTTGTTGATGGATTTGACCCAGGAGTCCAATGCTACGGGAACTTGGGTGGATGTACCGAATTTTGATAAATTTTTGGGCGGCCAGTCAAATTGAAAACTCACAAACCAATGTCGCGCACTCGATCGCACCCCAAACCCGATAAACTACTAATAGAGAAACTCGATCAATCCCTATATCCAGATTCGGTAGTTGTGAATGGCGCGCCCTGAAAGTCCTTGCCTCAGTATAGCGATCGCTCGCCTGAGAACCGCTGGGGCAAACCATTTTGCCACTTGGGTTCTACAAGCTCCCTATCCCAGCGGGTACGTTCACCACGACTGTATGTGGCCCGATACCCTATCCCAATCTTGGAAAGCTTGGCAGGAAATGTTCTCCCCGTCAGGGACAATTCACGAATTGCCCCTAAATCCTGATGGCAGTTTCGTCTCGCCGGAAAACAACCAGAATCTACTGGCAGAAACTGAAAAACGAACCGCTCAATCGCTACAAATCCCTCCTATTATGTCCTCTGTGCCGCTCCACCTCAGTCAAAGGGGTCTGGTGGAGAGGGGGGAGCAGAATCCGCCACCAGCACCTCCTAGCTACAGCAGTCGTCTGATGCAGCATTTGGGGATCGATCTTTGGCAGTGGCTGTTTGAAGGCCCGATTCAGGGTAGTCTCCAGGAAAGTAAAGGTATCGCGATCGGGCAAAATCTACCCCTGCGAGTCCGCGTAGACTTACGCGAACCGTATTTGATTGCTTTACCTTGGGAAATTATGCAGCCTCAAGCCGGTCAACCGGCAATTTCTCTGTCGCAGCAACTGCTGTTCAGCCGCACTACCAGCAATGTTGAGCCTTTGCCGCCCCTGCGTCCTGCGGATTCGCTCAACATTTTGCTCGTTTTGGGACAAGCAGAACCTGGGCGCAGTGCTAATTCTGAATTTTCCAGGGGCAATAATCGTCATTTGCAGTTGGAAGCAGAAGCTGTCGCCCTAGCTGGGGTTCTAGAAAATGCTTTTCAAACCGACGACAGCGGTAAATATTTTGACATCAGCGTTCCGACTAACGTTGATACTCTGATCGAACCTACTCCGGCGGAACTAATTTCTCGCCTGGAAACGCAAGCTTATAACATTCTGTTTTACGCCGGCCACGGGATACCTGGCCCGGACGGCGGCTTGCTGTTTTTGGGGCCAGACACGGCGATTAACGGTACTGAATTAGCTCAAGTTTTGGTTCGATGCCGGGTGACTCTGGCGGTGTTTAATGCCTGTTGGGGAGCTCAGCCAGCGGTGGAAAGGCCGCATTCAAATAACGGTCAGCAACAGGCGATCGCCCGCAGCAGCTTAGCCGAGGTGTTGATCCATCACGGGGTGCCGGCGGTATTGGGGATGCGGGACTCGATCGCCGATCGCGAAGCCCTGAGTTTTATCCAAACTTTTGCCCAAGCTTTGGCCGGGCGGATGTCGATCGATCGCGCCGTCGCCATCGCCAGACAGCAGCTACTGACACTGTACAAGTTCAATCAACCGGCTTGGACGTTGCCCGTACTGTATATGCACCCAGAGTTTGACGGTCAACTGACTGAACCGGTAGATGACCTAAAAACTGAATTGCCTTTGAATTCTTCTACTTGGCTGGGACGTTTGCCGTCTTGCGCTTACTTGCGGGGGCGCGATCGACCAAATGTCAAATCTAGCGAATCTGGCAATCAGGTTTGGCCCATTACCGCTGGTATGGTTCGAGTCGGACGCTGGGAAGAAAACGACGTAGTGATTCGAGAACAATGGGTTTCTCAAAAACACGCGGAGATTTTCTGCCGCAACAGCATCGGCGATCGCGGGGGCGAACCTAGCTACTTCCTGCGCGATTTTTCCCGCTACGGGACTCTAGTTTTGGGTACAGACGGATGGGTGAGAGTTCACCACCAAGAACTGCTGCTGCAATCGGGTACTCAGCTAAAATTTGGCAGTTCTCAAGGTCAGATTTTTGAATTCACTATTGAGGTTCCAAAAACTTCGGGCTACAGTGAGACTGATTGCGGAACTAATTAAGGTGCGGGTGTAGCTAATGAAGGCAATCGGCGATCGGGACACCAAAGTTCTCGACGCCCGTGTCTCAAGTCTGAAGTTAAAACAGTTACTCACCACTGGCAACTAGCACTTGGCAGAGTCCACCTTCTGTATTTTACTTGAACTACTTAGGTATTACATCATGGCTACCCAATCTCCTGATTCTCAATATTTTCGCGACTCACAAACTCAGGCGCAGATGGAACTTCTCACCACAATAGTTCAGACTGATGTTGCCTATCCTTGGAATCCAGCACAGCTTGAATCAGAATCTTATTTAACCGATTTAGAGCAAGAATTTGCTCTGTTTGATTCCTTCAGCGACAGCGATATTGCCGAGAAATCGCAAGTTTTGTTCGCCAAATTAGAACAAGTTTGGCTGGTGACTGCTTTGCAAAAGTCTTTGCGCGAAAAATTTGCTCGCGTTCCTCAAGATTTTCTAGCCCGCATCGCTCAAAGCGTCCAAAATGCAACTGTTAAGTATCAATCTTTAGCTGACCAAATGGTTGAGTGCGTGTTAGATATTTTGCCTCAGTGGGCTGAGGAAGATTTGCAGGTGTTGGCGCGTCCTTTGGCTTATGCCATGCGAGAGGCTGATTCGTCCGGGGTGGAAGTGGTGATGGAAACTAGAAGACCTTGGGCCCAATTGTCGGAAATAGAACAGGCTAGAGTTGGTTTGGCTGTCGCCCGCTATGCAATTTCGCAATTAGAAATTTCTGATTAGTTTTTCACGGCTAGTTTTTTATGCTGCGATCGCGGTATTTTTTTAAACTAATATAAAATTTATCTACCTTGAGTTAGATGTGAAATTCGTCTAATTATTAACCCATAGGGATTGCTATCGTTTGATATAGCAATCCCATTTGATTTGTAGAGATAATATTTTTTGGTGGAAAGAACTGCTTTCGCAGTCAGTCAAGCTGGCAGCAAGCAGACAAAAAACTGGGTTGATAGTAGGTTTGTAGTGAGGACTTTAGTCCGCAGACTTTTATCGGGACTTGCAGGTTTGTAGTGAGGACTTTAGTCCGCAGACTTTTATCGGGACTTGCAGGTTTGTAGTGAGGACTTTAGTCCGCAGAGCAGGACTGCGATTCCGAACGATCGAACCAGGTTTGATTGCGGTTGTGCGATCGCACACTATCTCAAGTTCAGTTGCTATAGTGGGCATCGCACTTGCTGAGCAGTTTGCTACCAGCCAGCGAGTGAAGTATCATCAAATTGTCAGAATGTTAAAAAATCTAAAGATAGTCAGTAGGGTATCTCGGAATTTTCAACTGAATTAAACAGCGGACAGCAGGAAACCCTGACTGTTGCAAGCACGATCGGGAATTGCAAATTTTATGACAAATTCAAGATTTGACCTTCAAGACTTGAAACGCCGCTTATTTTGGCGGATTTCGCGCGTGCCGGCGGCAACGCTAGTCGTGTTGGGGGCGGTTGCTTTCGCAAGTGCGATCGCCGTAGCCTGGTTTAGCGGTGAAGGTACAGTAAGCGGCATTTTTGGGGCGATCGACATTTGGCAGCAAAACCCGCCTGTGTGGCTGCAAGTACCCGCGGCGAGCAAGATATATTTGTTAGTGCCAACTTTTGTCCTGGTATCGGCTGCTTTAGCTGCAATGAAAATTTCGCCTCAGCCCCAGAAAATATCGCGCGCTGTGGTAGTAGCCATACTTTTAGCTTTAACCATTCGTTACGTTTTGTGGCGATCGCTCGTCACTCTAAATTTAAGCGATCCCCTGAACGGTATATTTAGTGTGGGGCTGTTTTTCCTAGAAATGCTGATGGTTGTCAGCAGCAGCATTCAAATGTATTTAATGCTGAGAATGAAAGACAGGCATCGAGAAGCCGATCGCATGGCCATTGCAGTTGCAGAGGGAAACTTTACCCCGTCCGTAGACATTTTTATCCCAACTTACAACGAACCAATCTTTATTTTGCGGCGCACAGTCATCGGTTGTCAAGCTTTAGATTATCGCAACAAAAATATATATTTGCTTGATGATACAAAGCGCCATGAAATCAAATTGCTAGCCAAAGAACTCGGATGCAAATATATAACCAGACCGGATAACAGTCACGCCAAAGCTGGCAACATCAATCACGCCACATCCCTAACCAGTGGAGAACTAATTGTAGTTTTCGATGCCGACTTCATCCCCACTAAAAACTTTTTAACAAGAACAGTTGGCTTTTTTCAAAATCCCGAAATTGCCCTCGTGCAAACACCGCAAAGCTTTTACAACCACGATCCCATCGCCCGCAATTTAGGTTTAGAAAATGTGCTGGTGCCAGAAGAAGAAGTATTTTACAGACAAATTGAAATCATCAAAGACAGCGCCGACAGCGTAGTTTGCGCTGGCACATCTTTTGTCATGAGGCGCAGCGCGCTACAAACAGTGGGAGGCTTTGTCACAGATTCAATCTGCGAAGATTATTTTACCGGAATTCGGTTGTCAGCCACCGGGTATCGTTTAGTTTATTTAGATGAAAAATTGAGTGCTGGTTTGGCGGCTGAAAATATAGAAGCCCATCTAACTCAAAGATTGCGCTGGGCGAGAGGAACCCTTCAGGCATTTTTTATTGATTCCAATCCTTTGACGATTCGCGGCCTCAGATTCATACAAAGGCTGTGTCATCTAGAAGGATTGCTGCACTGGTTTACCAGTTTAAGCAGGATTGTGTTTCTGTTGATGCCTTTAGCTTATTCATTTCTGGGCGTACTTCCTTTGCGGACAAATGCGCGGGAATTGCTCTACTTTTTCCTGCCTTACTATCTGGTGCAAGTTACTGTGTTTTCTTGGCTGAATCGCAAATCGCGATCGGCTTTGCTGTCGGATGTTTACTCGTTCGTGCAGTGTATTCCTTTAGCGGTGACGGTGGTGAGTGCAATGCTAAATCCCTTTCAGAAAGGGTTTAACGTGACACCAAAAGGAATTGCGAGCGATCGCTTTCGTTTTAACTGGAATTTGGGATGGCCTTTGATTGTCTTGTTCGCCGCGACGGCATTCAGTTTGTGCCATAATTTAAATCTTCATTTACTTAAAAATGTTGGTAGCTTGCAGGCAATATCAGAAAGTGCTGATTTGTTAAAAGGCACGAGTTTGGGCTGGATTTGGAGCGCTTACAATCTGCTGATGTTGGGGATTGCGCTGTTAATTTTGGTGGATATTCCTAAGCCGGACATTTACGAATGGTTCAATTTACGCAGGGTGGTGCAGTTGAATCTGGGCGGTGAAAGTTTTTGGGGAATAACAACTGTAATTTCCGAAAGTGGCGCTGAAGTTGCTCTGACACAGCGGCCGAGTTTTGCGGCCAAAGCTAAAGGAAGCAATCAGAGTGTTACCGCAGCAGAGATTTTGCCAAAATATGCTGTTGAGACAAGTTTATCGCAGGGTAAAATTAGAGCGCTCGCTCGCAGTGCGGCCGTCAAAGCGAAGAAATCGCTAGCACCGGCTGTGATGGAGTTGGACACCGAAGCTTGTTTTGTCAACGGTTTGATTGATTGCGATTCGGCGACTCTGGAAATTATGGAAGAGGAATGTTTGATTCCTGTCGCTAAGATTGAGTTGATTAGCGATCGATCTCAATCAAACTCAAGTTTTCCCGATGCAGCAGGGCGCAGTGTTGCCGAATTTCCAACTGTACGAATTGCGTTCGATCGCCTAAACATGACTCAACACCGCTGTTTGATTGAACTGCTGTACTGTCGCCCGGGCCAGTGGAAGCGCCAGGAAACGCCGGGAGAATGGCGATCTTTGTGGTTGTTGTTGAAAATTGCTTTGAAACCGAGGGCTGTGTTTGAGAGAAACAGGCCAGTTAGACCGATCGCAGTTTCGCAAGTTTAGTAGATATCATATCAAATCCGGTAGCATCGGAATTAATACTACCATAAATCAGGACATGGCAGTGCCGTGTCCCTACCCCGATCAATTTTCGGAAAACGACATTCCGATATCCGATCTATCATTTTTGCACAGCCAAAGTTGACAGAATATAAATATTTTGATAACATGAATTTAGTTTTTTGTAAAAATTTCCGAACCGATGAAACTCAACTCATCTTTGTTTTATAAAGCAGTTTTGGTGACAAATTTGCTCCTAGCATCTGTCACTGCTTTCGGTATCTCTGCTCAAGCCGGGCCGGACAACTCTAGAAACTCTACTAAAAACTATAAAGGTCAATGTAGTTTTTACGGACAAAATCAACCACAGGCACAAACGATCGGCTGCTCAGTCAAGCAGAGTCTCACCCAAATTACAATCATCTGGGATGATGGATTCACAACTAATGTGGTGTCTTCATCAGATGGTGTTTGGCAATCAATGCCATCTCGATCGCTCGCCGGAGTAACATTTTATGCCGGTACTGGACAAGTCTCTAGGGTTGAAATTTACGAAGGCCCCGGTAAAGGTATTCTTGTTGTCAATCCTCTTTGAACTAAGTTCAAAACAACCCGCTTTCTTTGAAAAATCGTGTATCTATCGGAGAGATGACGAGCGTGGTTTAGGGGTTGGTGCATTGGGAAGAGTACGAGTTGGTGATGCTGGAGTCTGGATATTTGCGCCAATGCGACTTGTCAACCACCAAATACCTGTACCTACGATCGCGATCGTAATTAACAGCGACAAAACGACAGCCGGAGCTTGATTTTTTGGGGACATAAGAGTACAATTTTAGATTTTAGCTTGACAAATAAAGATAATTCTTATTTTTAGGTTACAACTTAATATACACTTTTCAAGAGAGTGTCGCCGTCTATTAGAATTAGGTTTGTAGTGAGGACTTTAGTCCGCATCCCTCGGAGGATTAAAGTTCTCACTATCAACAATATCAGGATTAAAACACAATTTACAAACCGGATAGCCGTCTATTAGAATTAGGTTTGTAGTGAGGACTTTAGTCCGCATCCCTCCGAGGATTAAAGTTCTCACTATCAATCAATACGGTTTACTTAAGAGCAGGTTTTGCCTTGATACAGTCGATTATTTCATGGTTTGTTCGCCGGCACCTGCCCCTACCGTAATATGGTTGACTTAAGAAATTAGTCAAAAATCCTTAAGTAAACCGTATTGCACTATCAATAAGATCAGGATTACCATAGAATTTACAAACCGGATATCGGCAAAAATTCGTAACCATAACTGGTGCGATTTCCCGGTTTAACAGTTACCAATTGAACTGCTCGATTGCGATCGCCCGAAGCTAAAAACCGAATCGGGCCCGATGCTCCGGTTGCCGAAAAATCCGACGCCGATAAAGCTTGTTGAATCCCGGTACGAGTCGGATTGCGCCCTAAACCGACAATTAGGGCGATCGTCGCGTCGTAGGCTAAAGCTGTGCGCCAACTGACTTCAGCATTCCAAAGTTGTTTGGAGGTTTGGGGAAAGTTTGACTGCGGATCTGCGAGAATGTGCCAAGGAACAGCCAGCACCATATCTGTAGCTTCCGCGCCACCGATTTGCAGTGTTTTAGCACTATAAGCGCCGTCTCCTGCGAGTAACGGCAGGCGTTTGGCGTTGACTTGGACTATTTGCAAAGCTTGGTCGATGGTGGCAGAATTGGAAGCTAACATCATGACTTCTGCTCCCTGGGCGATCGCACTTTTAACGCTTTCAGCAGCATTAAAATTGCCCTTAGCAAAGTCAAATTCCGATACTATTTGTCCGCCATCTCCGTAAACAGCAGTAGTGAATTCATCTTTTAAAGATTTGCTGTAACTGCTAGCAGAATTAAAAAACACAGCAACTTTTTGCTTTTGCAATTTTGTCAGCATATAGCGGGAAAGAGCATTAGCCGCAAACCGATCGCTCGGGACTGTCCGAAATATGTTGCTACCAACTCCTGAGAGCTGCACAGACGTACTTGTCGGGGAAATTGCTACTAATTGATTTTGTTGGTAAATTTTGCTAGCTGCTAGCGTTGTGTCCGAACCAAAATGCCCGATTACTCCTAAAATTTCCGAATTCTTTGCGAAAGCACTGGCAATTTGCGACGCAATTTCTGGGTTGTTGTCGTCGTTAGCAATTAGCACTTTTAAGGGAGTCCCGTTAATGCCGCCGCTTTGGTTGATTTCATTCTGAGCTTGAGCGACGCCCCGCAGAATTTCTAAAGCAGCATTGGTATCGGCGCCAATGGGAACCGCTGCGGCAATTGTGTAGGATTTTTGGTTGCCGCTGCGGGCGTTGTTGAGGTAAATTAGTGCTTCAGGATCGTTGCGATTGGTTTTTAGCGAAGCTTGTAAATCGGAAATAGCGGCGTTGTAGTTACCAGATGCGATCGCCTGTACTGCGGCTTGTTTGGTTGTGGTTGCTTTGTCTGGAATTAACAGTGTTTTTCCGGCACTCAGACGCTGCTGAATTTGCTGCTCTGATTGCGGAGAATTCCCCGTCTGGGGCTGAGAAAACGTCTGATTTTGGGGTAATGAACCTCCTGGAATGACGCCGCCGCTTCTCAGCCACCAAATACCTGCACCAGCTAGCCCGATCGTAATTAAGAGCGATAATACCAAAACAGGGGTTTCGTTTTTTTGGGACATGGCTGCACAGTTTGAGATTTTAGGTTTTAGATTCAACAAGAAGGAATAAAAAAGTTCGGCAACGGCTTTTTATAACGGATTTAACGGGTGGATGCGGATTTAAAAGATCGATTTTGAGGAAATGAGGAAGAAGGCATTTGTCAGGAGATTTTAAATTTACTTGCAGCTTGGAATCGGGAGCTTGAACTCTCAGTCTCAAATTTGAGGCTCTAGACTTCTGGCGTCGGGGGCTTGTACCCGTTTTTGGACGGGTCATCCGCCAGAAGGCCCAATAACTCATCTAATTACATTTTTACATTTATTTTATAAATCTTAGGCGAATTGCGACGCACTCAGCAGTATAATAAGCGCAAATCCGAGGGCGGATATTATTTTTGCAGGAACTATGTATAAGTTAACTCTAGAATGGATGGAAGGGCATCGGTCGCGATCGCAAACCTTCACCCCCGCACAAGCCACCAAGCACCAAGGTACAATTCGCATCGGCCGCGATCGAGAGCAGTGCGATTTGGTACTAAGTGAGGGCGACAGAAGTTTATCTCGCTTACACGTTGAAATATTTCTTAACAGCGCTAATCAATTCTGGGTGCGAAACCTGACGCGGGAGCAGCCACCAGCTAAACGCAACCCGGTAATTGTTGACGGTAAAACAATCTTGGATGCAGAAGCGCCTCTCAAAGTTGGCAGTCAGATTCAACTGGGAACAATAGTTTTAAAAATAAGGACGATCGAGCAACAGCAACGACAAATCAACCAACCTGCCGCTGGGCTAGTTTACGGCATAAAATGTCCGACAGGTCACGTTTTATCCCATCAGTATTTGGGTCTTTTTTGTCCGCACTGCGGTAAAGGAATACAAGCAGGAGAATCGGAAGTATTGAGATCCTGAGTGTCAGAAATGCCAGGGTAATACCATTTGAGATTTTAGTTTTGAGATTAAAGAATTGCGGATGACTGATGAGTATCAGCATCTAATGTGAATTCTTAGGCACACAAATGTCAGAATGTGCGATCGCGGGTAGGTAGTGGAGTTGTTGTTGTTGTGAGGAAGGTTATGCAAATTCAACTGAGTTGGGAAGATCCAGTTACCGGAGAAGTGAAACAGCCTGTTTTTAATCTTCCTGTAGCATTAGGCAGGGAAATCAGTCAAATGCCCAACAGTATTGACGGGCAGCAAGTTGCGCGGGCAGTATTGAGCAGCGAACAAATTTCGCGATTTCACGCATTGATATCATTAGTTGGCGGTCAAATATCGATCGGCGATCGCAGTGCTAACGGCACATTTCTCAACGGAAATAAAATTCTGGGCGCCACCAAACCCATAGCTAGCGGAGATACAATCCAAATCGGGCCCTACAGTCTGACGATCGTACTCTTAGCACCAGCAGCCTCACCAAACCTCGCGCCAGAATCCACAATTATTTTCAACCCAAACACCCAAGTTGTCAGCTCTCAACAGGCCCAAGCACAACAAAATGCCGCCCCATCGCCCGGAATCTCTTTCAATCCAGATACCGATGCCCTCCAAACACAAATACCTCAAATCCCTCAAACTACTCATAACTTAACTCGTTTTCCACCGCCAGAGATATTTGCAGCCGATCGAGTATCAGTCCAACAATTGCACGCCACCGGCAAGCCCGTCACAGAAACAACCTACGCAGGAATTGGCGGCGGCATGGGAACATTTGTCTGGGTAGATACGATCAGGACTTGCGGAGTTCCCCGCGAACAAATTACAGTCATCAGCTTAGAAACCAAGCCCTACGGACGCTATCAAAGACTCTGCCGCAATTCCCAAATTCCACCCCACGAAAGAATTCGCTCCGGTTCCGATTCCTGCCCAGATAATATTTGGGGCTGGCCAGGATACGCACTGCGAGAATCAGCAAAAGAACTTGGTTCTGGTCAAATTAGTTCCGGATTAAAACACCTGTGGCAAGTTTTTGCCGAACCAGTATTTGCCGACACCTACACCCCGCAAATTCAAAACGTTTTCGCCTCAATGGACAGAGAAGCAAAACGCATCGGTTGGGACGAAATTCTACGTTACGGCCGCGTTCGAGGCATCCGCAAAACCGACGACGGCAGATATGCGATCGCCTACTCAGTACCACAGCCCAACGCTAGCAGCGAACACCGATTTTTAATAGCTAAATACATCCACATAGCCACCGGTTATCCAGCAATTAGATTCCTGCCAGACTTGCAAGAATACCGCGCCAAAACCGAAGACTTCAAATCAGTAGTAAACGCCTACGAAGAACACGAACACGTTTACCAACAGCTCAGCCGCCAAGGTGGCATAGTCATTGTCCGCGGCCGCGGAATTGTTGCTTCCAGAATCTTGCAGCGACTGAGTGAAATTCGCCAGCAGAACAAGCCGATTAACATTATAAACTTAATGCAATCGCCCAAACCCCAAGGCAACAAATTCGGTTTTGCCCAGCGATATGTAGAAAATCAATGGGAATTCCAACCTTACAACTGGCCAAAAGGCACTTGGGGAGGCGATATGCGCGCCAAGTTAGAAGCAGCCAATCCCCAGGGAAGGCACGAAATACTAACAGCTTTGGGCGGTACAACTACCGCCAGCCGTCAAGATTGGCGCAACATAGTTAAAACAGGAATGCAAGCCGGATGGTACACCATTAAATTCGGTAAAGTAGAGCGAGTAGAGCAGCAAAGCGGCAAATTAATCACCTACATCAAAAGTGGAAATTATGAAGGAATAGAAACAATCCAAGCCGATTTTATTATCGATGCCACAGGTTTAGAAGCTAAACCCAAAGACAATCCTTTGTTAGATGATTTAATTAATCACTACAATTTGCCGATCAATCCCTTTGAAAGGCTTCACGTTGCCAACGATTTTGAAATAGTAGAAATGCGAAACGAGCGAGGTAGAATTTATGCTGCTGGAGCGATGACGCTGGGAGGGCCTTATGCACCAGTAGACACCTTTTTAGGATTGCAATATGCGGCCCATCGTTCCGCCGAAGGTTTAGCAAGAGCGAAAGCTCCAAAACTCAGCCATCTCGAAGGCGTTGGCTCCCTTTGGCAATGGCTAAAATGGGCAACTAATCAATCGCCCTCATGAATTTTTGCAACAGTTTTTGTAACTGATGGATGAACAGGGAAAACTCTTAATTACCAATTACCACTTACCAATTCTCAAGTTATATGACACCCGTATTATTTGGCCGCTGGCAAACTCGGATATTTCTCTTAGCTACCGTTGGAGTTTTAGTCTCTTTACCATTTTTCCTAGGTTATTTAGGAACTAAAGAAAGCCCTATTTACTTTTGGGTATTATTTTATGTAGGATTTTTTGGATTAGGTTGGGATGTCCTCTACAACTTTTTGCAAAAATTTATGTGGGATGGAGATTGGCCTGGTGTATTTCAATTCTTTGCTGGCATTGTCGAAGCAGTATTCCTCGGTTTTATAATCAAAATCTTTGGATTGCCATACATTGACAAAGAAGTTTTTGATATCCCAACTTTTATCCAGCACTACAGTTTAGTTTGGGTATCAGTTTACGTTTCTTCCTGGGTGATGATGCGGCTGCTGTTTCCTCGGTGGCGGTTTCGGGGCGGCCAATGGGTTGGCAAATGGCCGAAAAGTAGTCATTAGTCAGTTGTCATTAGTCATTAGTCATTAGTCATCTCGCCCTGAGCGAAGTCGAAGGGTAGTCATTAGTCATCTCGCCCTGAGCGAAGTCGAAGGGTAGTCATTAGTCATCTCGCCCTGAGCGAAGTCGAAGGGTAGTCATTAGTAATTTTAGCCTGAGCGTAGCCGAAGGCTGGTCATTTGTCAGTTGTCATTTGTCAGTTGTCATTTGTCATTAGTAGGGTGCGCTACCAGCACCTTACTCTATCATCAGCACTTTTAGCACTTTTAAGGTTCATCTATAGCAGTTATCATAAATATGACTTATTGATCGGATCGAGTTATCTATCCCTCAATCCCTCAATCTAAAATCTAAAATCTAAAATCTAAAATCTCAATCTGTACCTCACCTTTTTGAGGCTATATATGTAGGGTGCTTGTGGTGAACCTTACCCCTATAAGTCAATACGGTTTACTTAAGGCCGTCTTGGGGGTAAAACACTATGAAAAATAGATACTCTTGTTTGCTTCGTTCCTCGCAATGACAATCTTAAGTAAACCGTACTGCCCTATAAGTAGTGCGTAAAACCACTTTTTGCATAACTGCTGTAAATAATAGTTGTGCATCAAATCTTAGCAACAATTCCCAATAGAGATAGAATGAAAATAATTTATTTTGCAACCATTTTCGCTGCCGCTGCTCTAAGTTTAGGACTAGCTGTGAGCTGCGGGAAATCTGACAGCAACACAGCAAATCCTAACACGGCAGTGACAGCACCGGCCAGCCCAAATTCGGTTGAAAATCAAACAGCACCTCCAGCTAGCCGAAGTGCTGTGAAACCTGACAAAGCACTTCCCAAGGTATTTTACAGCGAAGGGGGACTAGCGATTCGAGGTACAGATCCTGTAGCTTACTTTACTCAAGGCAAACCTGTTAAAGGCAATCCAGAATTTGCTTACAAATTTGGCAATGCTACTTGGCAATTTGCTAGCGAGCAAAATCGGGATTTGTTTGTTAAAAGTCCTGATAAATATGCGCCTCAATACGGCGGTTTCTGTGCTTGGGCTGTCAGTCAAGGTTATACAGCTTCTACCGATCCCGATGCTTGGAAAATTGTTGACGGCAAACTTTATCTTAATTACAATTCGGCGGTACAGTGGGGTTGGCAAAAAGATATTTCTGGGAATGTTTCTAAGGGTGATAACAATTGGCCGGCTCTTGCTAAGGAGAAAAGTTAAATAACTGATACTATAGCAATCCGATCTGAGTTTCAAAAGATAACTACGCCTTGTATTGCTCAACTCGTTGTCTAGTAAGGATTTCTGTTTTCCCTATCTCCAGAAGCAATTAGGATGGCTATATTGGTTTGTCGTGATGACTGAATTCCTCTGATTGTTATGATGACTTTAGCCGTCAATAACAAACTAAATGAGGATTATTTAACGGAATTGGAAAAATCACAAAAACCAAGACTGTGATTTCTGCTGAATCCACTGTCACTTTAAAAAATTGCGAGGAGGTAAATCTGCACGCACAAAACTGAGATGCTCCCTAGCAGAATCAGCTAAATTTGGTTTGTTGCAAATGATAATTTATAGTTTTTTTATGATGTTTAGTTTTTTGTAAACTCTTTTGAGCGGTTCATATCACAACTTTTTTTTAAAATCTCTTTCTTAATTATATCTTTATTTTTTACCAAAAAATCCACGGTGGGGAACGGTCAACGATCGAGGATTGGGTGAAAGATTAAACTTTTTTTAAGTTTGACACAATAAATGAAATCTTTTGTAATATAAAAGGAAAGTTGAAAAATATGTAAAAACAAACTAATTGGATAGAAGACTAGCTAAGGTAGTAAATATGACGGTTTGTCAGTGAAAAAGAGTGTTAAGCTCGGCTAAGCTCAGCCAATCCAAAACCGCAATATTTAATTAAGCTCGATCGATAACAAAGGCTAAGGTAAAATTCATGGCAAACTCAGTTTTAAATGGGCCAAACGCAGCAGCAGGAGTGCAGTGGCAGCCAAAAGATATTATCCGCGGCCTAGTGTGGAAAATTGCGATCGCAACCTGGCTGTTAATGGCAGTAGGCAGCGCCACGCGCGTCATGAATGCGGGGCTCGCTTGCCCCGACTGGCCGCTGTGCTACGGTCAATTAATACCCGCAGCGCAAATGAATTTGCAGGTATTTCTGGAGTGGTTTCACCGTTTGGACGCAGCAGCAATTGGCTTAAGCGCGATCGCCCTTTTAGGAATTTCTGTATTCTACCGCAGCCGCCTGCCGAAATGGTTGCCGATTGCCAGCGCTGGGGCAGTATTTTTAATCGTTTTTCAAGGCGTATTGGGCGGCCTCACCGTGACGCAACTGCTCAGATTTGACATCGTTACCGCTCACTTGGGGACGGCTTTACTGTTTTTTTGCGCCCTGCTAGCGATCGGTTTTATGCTGACTCCCTACGAAGCTACGGGCAATACAGGCAAATTAGCATGGGTAAGTTCGATCGCAGCACTGCTAGTTTACCTGCAAAGCTTACTAGGTGCCTTAGTCGGCTCCAGATGGGCGCTGCATCAATGTTTGGGCTCCTCAGAATTGTGCTCGGTAATGAACAGCCACATCGCCGGTATCGTACCCGCTACCGCAGCAACCTTAGCAGTAGCCGTCATGGCTTGGCGGCAACCAGCACTCAATTCTAACTTGCGAAAATTAGGGAATTTAGCGAGTGTTTGTCTGATTGCTCAATTAGTTTTGGGATTAGCAACATTCCGGCTGCACCTTCAAGTAGAACCGCTGACAGTCGCCCACCAAGCAGTCGGTGCAGCATTGCTGGGAACCCTGCTAGCTTTTAGTGTTTTGTCGTGGCGCGATCGGGTTTTATCAGCTTGAAATAGATGTGTTGATTAATTCGGCGCTTGAAACCTGTTGACCTCAAATTCGGATGTGGCGAAGCACCCGTCATAGGAATTCGAGGTCAAACTACACAAACGAAGTCCACTCCAAGCGGACTAAATGACAATTAACAACTAACAATTAATCACAAATGCAAGAAGTTCTTACAAACAATAGCCCTCGCCTCCACGAAAACTTTTCGCAAGTGTTGAAAAGTTACTATCAACTTACAAAGCCCAGAATTATTTTACTGTTGCTAATCACCACATCAGCAGGAATGTGGATGGCCGCCAAAGGAGAAGTAGATCCGCTATTGCTGGTATCAACTATTACTGGAGGCGCTTTAGCTTCTGCGTCGGCTAATACGATTAATTGCGTCTACGACAGCGACATCGACTATATTATGGAGCGCACCCGGTGGCGGCCGATTCCTTCCGGGCGAGTCAAGAAGCGGGATGCTTTGATATTTGCGATCGCCCTAGCTACAATATCCTTTACATTACTGACAGTTGTCGCCAACTTATTAGCCGCCATGCTAGCAATGTCCGGCATAGTTTTCTACGTTCTAATTTACACCCACTGGCTGAAGCGCCACAGCGTCCAAAACATTGTAATTGGCGGTGCAGCAGGGGCGATTCCGCCTCTAGTTGGCTGGGCTGCGGTGACGGGAGATTTGAGTTGGGGTGCGTGGCTGCTGTTTGGGGTTATATTCCTGTGGACACCGCCGCATTTTTGGGCATTAGCAATGATGATTCGCGACGAATACAAGGAAGTCGGCGTGCCGATGTTGCCGGTAATTGAGGGCGATGCAGCTACAGCCAGCCAAATTTGGATTTATACGTTATTGATGCTTCCAGCCACTTTGCTGTTTGTTTATCCGCTGAATTTAGCGGGCCCGGTATATGCGGGAACAGCTATTTTCCTCGGTGCTATTTTTGCCCAAAAAGCTTGGTTGCTGTTGCAGACGCCAGAAGATAAGACTGTTTCGCGATCGCTCTTCAAATACTCTATTCTGTATCTGATGCTATTGTGCGCTGGAATTGTCGTTGATAGTTTGCCTGCGACTCATAACTTTACTACTGCTGTTGTCCAAAATGTGCACACTCTGATTAGTGCAGTTGTAATGTAGTCAAGAGTTGAATAGTAGTTATCAAAATGAAGCCCGCATCTTGCGGGTTTTGTTTATGGTAAAATAGATTTTCCAATCTGCGTTAATCTACGTTAATTTGCTTTAATCTGCGGTTAAATAAAGTCTGAATTATCTACTAATTTACTCGATTCACCAGGATAAAAGTGATCGTCTAAAATCTCAGTTAACTTATAAGTACAACTCAAAGGGAAGGTTTGTTCTAGCAATTTTGAAGGAACTGATCTTCTTTTATTATAGTCTAATCATAATATAGTGGCTCAAAAATCGCTACAATTAAGCTATCCAATTTACCTGCAATACTATGATTGCCATCCCCTCTGGATTTAGCCCCGAAGAGTACCTTTCCCTGGAACATCACAATAAAGTCCGCCATGAATATCGGCGTGGCTTAGTCTACGCAATGGCCGGAGGTAGCGACGATCATAGCCGTCTTGCGATTAATTTTTTAACGGTTATTAATTTTCACCTGCGTGACGGGGAATGTCAGTTTTTTTCCGGTGACGTAAAGGTGAATTATGCTGATGCGTTTTTCTATTATCCCGATGCCTTTGTGACGTGCGATCCGCGAGATAAGAGCGATCGCTATGTGAAGCGCTATCCTAAGTTGATTGCTGAGGTGTTATCTCCTTCGACTAAAAAGTTCGTTAGCGAAGCCCTCGAAGAGGATCGCACTGATAAGTTTGAGGATTATCGACAGTTGGAATCCTTGGAAGAGTATGTTTTAATCGCGCAGGATGAGATGCGAGTTGAGTGTCGCCGTCGGGTGAAAGATGGGGCTGGGGAACGGTGGGAAACGGTGGTTTATGGTGCGGGCGATTTAGTGATGTTACAGAGTATTGAGCTTGAAATTGCGATCGCAGAATTATATCGCGGTGTGAGTTTGGAGCGATAAATGAAGTAAGCTAGAGACAAAGGTTTCAAAATAGATGAAAACTCCATAGAGGCAAACTGGCTATGAACTGGAAAGCATACATTCATTCAAATCCTAAAATTCTGCTTGGTAAGCCTCTAATTAAGGGAACACGAATATCAGTGGAGTTTATTCTAGGGCTATTTTCAGAAGGTTGGACGCAGCAACAAGTTCTAGAAAACTACCCAACGCTTAATCCTGAATCTATCGAAGCTGTGTTTGCTTTTGCGGCCGAATGCCTCAAGGAAGATGTATTTTACACACCTTTACTGTTTACTGAGGCAAGTTAATACGGTTTCTGGCAAATGAAAACTTTCCACCAAGTGACTTAACCATTTCGACAGATGAAATTACCCAACGGAGAGAAGGCACTGCTTGGCGACAAGCTTGAGCGATACTCACTAAATATGCAACATCCCAAAGGAAAAGATAAAGCCATCCTGTTTAAAAATAGATTGGGAATCACACTAGAAAATAAAGATATTTTAGAAGTCGCTTTATTAGAATGTGCGGTCAATCAGGAGGCAAAAATTTACAAAACAGACAATTATGGAACCCTGTATGATCTCAAATTTTTCATGACTACGGAAACAGGAAGCTCTTGGGTGCTGTCATGTTGGATGATTCGCATCGATGAAGACTTTCCCAGGTTAACTAATACCTATCCTGTCAATAAGTGAGGATACTATAATGACGTTACACGAGTATGATGTTGTTGCCTTGATCGAAGAAATTCAGGCAATCCATAAAGAAACCTCTGAGCCCATTTTGCTCCGGCCCGGACAAGTTGGCACGATTCTGATGACGTTTGACGATCGCGCTTATCTAGTAGATTTTGCCGATGCTCAAGGTAATACCTATGCAATGGAAACCGTTCCCTCAGAAAAACTCATGCAACTCGTTTATGAGCCACTTCCTGCCTACGCCTAGCCTACAAATAATACTTTACAGAGTATTGAGCTTGAAGTTGCGATCGCAGAATTATATCGCGGTGTCAGTTTCGAGCAGGGGAAAGTGTTGTCGAGATTATAGGTCAATACGGTTCACTTAAGAATGTTGATTCTATAAAACCATGTGAAAAATATATACGGAGATTGCGGCGCGGGGACGTTCTCTTCGGACAAAAAAGCGTTAAGTGAACAGTATTGGATTATAGGTAACTAGAGATTGACTGACGCGCGATCATCGTTCTGTGTCGAATTCAGTAGACATAGGTCTCCTCAGTACGCTACGAGTAGTGTTTGAATCGAAGCGGTAAATTTTAGCTAAAAAGCCATCAAGAGTATGGCTTGACAAACAAAATTGATCTGCGGTATAATATCAATCTTATCAGGGTGGCTTACGGCTAAAGTGTATTCACACTAAAAGGTAACCACATGAGTATTTTAAAGAAACGTAGAGTGATGCCTCTACTTGCATTATCAGTTATGCTGGCTACTTGGCTTTCGTTTATACCAAGCAGCAACGCTGTAGACCCAAGCAGCATATGTAATAATTCTGGTAAATCTGAGCCAGGTTCGACAACTATTCAAGAAAGTCGACAGACTGTTCGAGGCTATCGGCTAAGACTTCAACTTCGCACTTCCAATCGAAATACAATTAAATGGGTGAGAGCTTGTATCCCAGCAGGGACAGTTTTATACCTTAAGGATGCGTCAGGTAGCAGGTATACCAGCTACACGGCTGGTGTGCATGGGTGGAACTTTGGAGATAAATTGAGGACTAAAGCACGTGTAAAAGCTTGCGCGATGCATCCAAGGGACGGCAGAGAATTCTGCACATCATTGGGTTGAAGTAAGCGACTAGCTTGTATCTGTTATCCCCTTCAAGCTATTTGAAGGGGATGAAGCTTTGCTTATCAAAACTCCTTGGATGTAGAAATTATGAATAGCTTAAAATTTTTAGTCTCCCCTTTGTTAATTCTTCTTGCACCTCTAATTTTTTGGGATCTTTCTATATCTATCTATGACATCATGCAACCACCAATTTGTCATGGTATTTCTTGCATTAATCAGGATGCTCGAAATGCTAAATGTGATGCTGACGTACAAACTCGTCTTGAGCAAAAAATTGGAAACATAACACTTAAACTGAGATATTCTGCTCTGTGTCATGCTAGTTGGGCATCGGCGATCGTCCCTCCCTATTCGATCCTTTATGTCAAAGACAAAGAAGGTAAAGAATATGGACGCTACGAAACCGAAAATGATGGTATAGCTGGTGTACATTATGGTAATATGGGACCTGGAAAAAAACTCAGCGCCTGTGTCAGACTCCCACAAGATAGTCAACCAAAATGTACAACTTTAGCAGAATGATTTGGGAAGTATTCATTTGATGTCACTTTATGAAGGCAGAAGTTATATGAGAAATAACTATTTCAATTGCGATCTCAGAAATGCAGACTTTAATGGACGTAATCTAACAGGCTATAACTTCGCTAAAGCCGATCTTCGAGGTGCAAACTTCACCAAAGCTACTATCCAAGACACTGATTTCAGTCATAGCAATTGTGAAGAGGCTAAATTTTGCAGTGCGAAAGCTGGATTGTCATTTGCTAAAGCTATTCGTTTGACTACAATATTATTTGTTCTAGTAGTCATAGTGCTAGTTGTCCTCGGCTATCTTGGACAACGCATAGGAGATGGCATCGGTTCTAGCTTTGTGAAATTTACTACCAACCAGTCGGACAGAGATGAGCTAATAGCCAGCATTTGGGCTATTTCAACGTGCGCTTTATTATTTATAGCTTTTGCATATAACATTCAACGTGGCTTAGAAAAAGCATTCAGGATAACAATTATTTGTGGCACTGTAATTGTTGGATTTGCTATGCTTAGAATTCTGATTTTAAGTTTAGTTAGGCTATCATTTGGGTATGGTATTCCTTCTATCTCAGGCTATGCAATAAGATTTTTAGCTAAAATTGCCACTGCTGCTGTTGCAGGATTTGGAATCAGCTTTGTAGCTGTTTGTGTAGCAATTCTAATAGTAGTTACTCAAACTTTAATTAGTAATAAAAAAGCTATAGTATTGATAAGTAGCTCACTAATCTTCGTATCTATCACCCTAACATTTTTTATTCATGCTAGTCATTCAGGAAGTGTTCCTACTGCAATGTTTATGGTTGTCACACTACTTGGTGTCTTTCTGGGTAGTTATGTTGCTGACCAAGCATCAAGCGATCGACCTGAATATAATTTAGTCAATGAAATTGGGATAGCACTGGCCTCCCTAGGCGGCACTAATTTTCAAGAAGCTAATCTCACAAATGCTGATTTTACTGGAGCATACTTGAGAGGTGCTGACTTCAGAGATTCTGACTTGAATGGTACTTGCTGGCTAGGGGTAAAATTTCTTACTCAATCTAGATTAGATGGGACTTTTCTCTACCTAAAAGACTTGGAAAAGCGACTATCAATAATAAAGCTGCTAACAACAGGTGAAGGCGAATATGGAAATTTTGAAGGTTTAAAACTTCAGGGCATCAATTTGCAAGGTGCCAAACTCAAATTTGCTAATTTCAAACGAGCGGATATCAGTAATGCTAACTTGCGTGATGCAGAATTGTGTGAAGCCATTCTAGTGCAAACACGCCTTGATGGAACAGATTTTACAGGTGCTACTCTGACTGGGGCATTTATCGAGAGATGGGGAGCTACACCAAACACAAAACTAGACCAGGTTAAGTGCGATTATTTGTACATGAAAGAATCGGTAGAAGGAAGTAGAGAGACAGAGCGTATTCCTCATAGAGGGGAATTCAAAAAAGATGAGTTTAAAAATTTTGCTATGTCTCTAATTGGTACTCTCGATCTATTTCATAAAGATGATTTTGATTCACGCGCTGTTGCCATATCGTTTAAGCAATTGGCAGATCAGTACCCTGAAGAGGTTTTTAGAATTGTCGCACTGGAAAAAACGGAAGACGGTCAGGTTACTGTTAAGGTTAAAACAAATAATCTGGAGAAGAATGAGATATATAAGAGTCAATACTATTTACAATATGAGCAAGTTTTACCCTCACTCCTTTCACAACCGGGTCAGCTTCCAAAAGCATTCATGGATTTGGATGAGACAATGGATTTGGATGAGACAACAGAAATTTTGAAATCTACTGAAGATGCATTATCACAGCAAAATGGTAGTGCGCTCATATTTATTAGTGTTATTATAACGAATAACGTTCAGTATAGAAGCGAGGGAAAAATGATCGTAGAAGGAGATACTTATGGAGATAATTATTACGTAAGCGGTCAAGCTGGAGCAGTCGGCAAAGATGCTCGTGCAGAGAACAATCTGTTCTTTCAATCAGGGCAAAATAAAAGCCTTGCCGAAGCTGCTGCTGAAATTAAGAAACTTCTGAAACAGCTAGAACAGACAAATCCTGTAGCTACTGAGGCTGAAAAAAATGTCTATGTCAATGACGAGACTACTCCTAATTTTAAGCGTCGAGTAGTAAGTGCTTTACAGGCTGGTGGTGAAACTGCGATCGAAGAGTTTTTAGGCAACCCTTATGTAAACGTTGTAAAAGATGCTGTTAAGGGTTGGATGAATCCAGAATAGTCGTGCTGTAACGAGGCATAACAATTCGTTAGAGCGGCGGACGAAAGTCTTCGTACTTCGTTTAAGTCTTATCTGCCGTCGCTCAACTTGATCGTTAAACTCCTCAAATTATCTGTTGGGGTGTAGCCACCGTTTTAGTTCAAATTATAACCCAAAGGTGAATGCCATGCAAGCCAAACTTCAAGAACAACTTTCTCCTGCTGATGCCGAAGTTATTTTGGGACGTTTGCCAGAACGAATTCCAGCGGCTCCGATCGCGCGTGCTGCGAAAATTGAAGATCCGATCGCCATTTCGATCGCCAGCTTTCAAGGGCACAGAAGCATTAGGTTTCGTAGATTGCAAACCAGGACGCGGGCAGTAAAACCGAGAAGTCCCAGGTGATGAAGTTCGAGATAAGGTGAAAGTGCGATCGCTAAAATGATGAATAGATGTTGCTGCCAAGATAACCATGACCACCATCACCCTCAACCTCTCTCCCGAACTCGAACACCGATAATAAGTAATTAAAATCCCCAAAAATGTATGCCATCAGAGTGCTGGTGTCATTATTGTTTCCCGAAAAATACCGATGGAAGTTGTCATCGAAGAACTACTCTTGATTTGGGCAGTATCTGGTGCAAGCGAATTATAAACACCCTAGGAAAATATTTCCCTCCAAATTATTACTTATTTTCCATAGCTGGTTGCCGTATTAGTTCAGCAAAATCTGCAAATCTTGGGCAAAGTTGCGATGTCACTCAAACGAGTGACACTCATTTGAGGTAACTCGAAAAAGTGACTAGGCAATTGCCTCAAACTTTAGTGAGAATCAGCGCAATGAGGAAAACTCGTCAGCTAGATTTACTAACTGAAGGTAAGCGTGAACTCAAGCTGAAATTAGCTGGCACTAAAATTAGCAAAATTTCCCTTATTATAGCCCAACGCATTACCGGGCGTTGGTAAGCAGCCCTACTTAACTATTTCTAGGAGAACCACAATGGATCCTATTCTGTATTGGAATGAAGTCGCACTCGAAGCCAATCGCGTTAGTTTTACTAACGGAAAGAAAGAGCAACAAGGCCCCACTCTAAGTTCTCGCGCTTTGGCGATCGTTCACTTAGCTATGTATGACGCTTATGCAGGGGTACAGGGTAATCCAGTCGTTCCAGTTAACTTATCTCCTTATCTTCCTGGCTTACCTAGGGCTTGCTGAAAAAGTCAGAAAACGGCATTTACAAAGATGAGTGAATTTGCGATTACCTTGACCTGATAAATTTTGCTCATATTGTTTGGGCGAAATATAGCTTTTCCTGATTGTTAAAAGCC
>NZ_JAAFKD010000038.1 GCF_013299165.1 Microcoleus sp. bin38.metabat.b11b12b14.051 | reverse complement strand
CCCTTTGTAGTGAGGACTTTAGTCCTTCCTAAAATTAAAGGACTGAAGTCCTCACTACCAACCTGATAACCGTTTGTAGTGAGGACTTTAGTCCTTCCTAAAATTAAAGGACTGAAGTCCTCACTACAAACCTGATAACCGTTTGTAGTGAGGACTTTAGTCCTTCCTAAAATTAAAGGACTGAAGTCCTCACTACCAACCTGATAACCCTTTGTAGTGAGGACTTTAGTCCTTCCTAAAATTAAAGGACTGAAGTCCTCACTACAAACCTGATAACCGCACCCTACAATACCTGACAAATTCAAACTGAATTGTGCAAAAATTCATCAAAGGTTGCCCGATCGCACATAGTAACCTGAGCACCCACCTTAGTTGCACATAGAGCGCCCGCTGCACAGCCCCACACCACCGCCTCTGACAGTGTTAGACCGCCATCTAATGCCGCAGCCAACCCGCCGTTAAAAGCATCGCCAGCAGCCACAGTGTCGATCGCCCTCACAGCAAAAGCAGGCACAAAAAAGCTCTCATCTGGAGTCACAGCAACCGCCCCGCGATCGCCCAATTTGACAATAACATTCTTAACACCGCGTTCCTGCAACTGTTTGCCAGCCAGAATCGCCGTTTCAGTGTCATGCACCCCAAAACCGACTAAATGACCAGCTTCCACTTCGTTCGGCGTGATAATGTCAATTAAAGGGTAAAAGTCGATAGGGAAATCAGCCACAGCAGGTGCTGGATCGAGAATCACTCGCACCCCCGCTTCACGTGCAACTTTCGCCGCCCTCACGACAACTTCCAGCGGAATTTCTAACTGTAACAGCAACGATGTAGCTGACGGTAACAATTTTTTTAGACGTTCGATATCTGCTTCACCGACATTATTGTTCGCGCCCGGAATCACAATAATATTATTTTGACCTATCTCGTCTACGGCAATAATTGCTACGCCTGAATGAGTATTTTTATCTATTAAAACATTGTCTGTATTTAAACCATAAGATTGTAAACTTGTCAATAATTCCTCAGCAAATTTATCGTTACCTACACGGCCGATCAAGTGAGTGCAAGTGCCAAGACGCGCTGCTGCTACGGCTTGATTTGCTCCTTTGCCGCCGCCAGCCGTGAAAAAATTGCTCCCGATTATAGTTTCCCCTGGCTGCGGCAATCGGGGAGTTTTTGCTGCTAAGTCAATGTTGATACTGCCAAATACAATGATACTCATAAATTGTTCAACAGGGTAATTACAAATTAGGTTTGTAGTAAGGACTTCAGTCCTATAATTTTAATATTGAATTTGGTAATCGGTAATCGGTAATCGGTAATCGGTAATCGGTAATTGGTAATCTGTCATTCTCCGAACCTCCCAATCTCTCCCTCTCGCAATCTCCTCATTTCCCATGACAACAGTCAACAGTCAACAGTCACCAGTCAACAGTCACCAGTCAACAGTCAACAGTCAACAGTCAACAGTCAACAGTCAACAGTCAACAGTCAACAGTCAACAGTCAACAGTCAACAGTCAACAGTCAACAGTCCCTAGATACGTGCTAGAACAGTTATGGTCTTCATCGGTCAATTCAATGGCTGCAATTACTCTCGATCGCAATCCCTGTGTCCTGCTAGTAGAAACAGACGAAGTTCTCGCCGGACACTTAAGTCTAGACTTAAAATCCTCCGGCTACGAACCGGTAATAGCTTCTACTATCGCCACAGGCCAACATTTAGCCCATGAATTGCAGCCAGCTTTGATTGTAATCGATCGCATACTTGGCCCTGAATCGGGACTGACGCTGTGTTCTCATCTCCGAAGTAGCGGCAATCGGGCGCCGGTGTTATTATTGATCGGTCGCGATACAGTTGACGATCGCGTGGCTTGTCTGGAAGCTGGGGCTGATGATTATTTTCTCAAACCTTACCGCAGCGAAGATTTTTTGGAGTTAGTGCGCTTGTATTTACAGCCGGAGTGCACCAGCAGCGAACAATTGAGGTTTGGTGATTTAGT
Source organism: Microcoleus sp. bin38.metabat.b11b12b14.051 (assembly GCF_013299165.1). NCBI lineage: Bacteria > Bacillati > Cyanobacteriota > Cyanophyceae > Oscillatoriales > Microcoleaceae > Microcoleus > Microcoleus sp. bin38.metabat.b11b12b14.051. Next base: position 54,637 of record NZ_JAAFKD010000038.1, on the reverse strand, counting down.
TTTGGATTTGGCGTCTAGGCGCGCCCTACGGAACGGACGGGCGATCGACCTGACGATGAAGGAATTTGAACTGCTAAAGTATTTAATGGAACATCCCCGCGATGTTTTGACTCGCGAACAAATTCTAGAAAATGTTTGGGGTTACGACTTTCTCGGCGAGTCGAATGTGATTGAGGTTTACATCCGTTATCTGCGCCTCAAAATAGAAGATGAAGGCGAAAAGCGCTTGATTCAGACTGTGCGCGGTGTTGGTTACGTGATGCGCGAAGCTTAAAGTCAGTTGACAGTTGACAGAAGAGCCCGCCCGCGGAGTCGAGGGGTTGACAGCTTGCGCGCTCGCGACTTGCCCGCCCGCGAAGTCGAGGGGAGTCGAAGAGTTGTCAGTTGACAGTTGTCAGTTGTCAGTTGACAGTTGTCAGTTGTCAGTTGTCAGTTGTCAGTTGACAGTTGACAGTTGACAGTTGACAGTTGTCAGTTGACTGTTGTCAGTTGTCATTAGTTAAAAATTCGCCATTACCAATTCGCGATTACCAATCTAAAATCTAAAATCTAAAATCATTATGAGTTATTTGCTTAATTTCCTGAGTATTGGGGTAATTATATTTTTGCTGGGATGCTCGCCGGCTTTACCTGTGGCGAATTCTTCTGGTGTTAGCGGTACTTTGGCCTCGCAGTCTCCGACTGCTACCACCTCCGGTCAAGTTTTGCAGGTTTCTGCTAGAGCTCGGATTGCCGATCGCCCTATCGAACTTGAAGTCGCTAAAACATCGGAACAACAGGCTATAGGTTTAATGTACAGAACTTCTTTAGCCGATGACAGAGGAATGCTGTTTGATTTTAAACCGGCGCGCTGGGTCAATTTTTGGATGAAAAATTGCAAGATTTCTCTGGATATGATTTTTCTGCGGGATGGAGTCGTGACAGCCATCGCAGCCGAAAGCCCTCCTTGTACCGCCGAACCTTGTCCCACTTACGGGCCAGATACTCCAGTCGATCGAGTAATCGAACTCCGGGGCGGGCGGGCTGCTGAACTTGGTGTCAAAGTGGGCGATCAGATTGAAATCGAGTTTTTCCAGTAACACTTGGGGCATTTTCAGGGCTTACACATGGGGCTAGAAACCCGGTTTCTTCCCAGATTTCTCGTCAATAAACACAAAATTTCGTAGAAACCGGGTTTCTCCAGGTCACTCCCCTCTTCTGAGCCGGCTGAGTTCGGCTTCGCTAAAACCTCAAAAAATTTATAAACTTTACAAAACTTGATAATATCTGTTAAATTATTAATGTAAGATGCAGCACAAAGACAAAAAGATTTGCTACGATGTCAATCTCGCTTAGGCTGGGCTTGAGCTTGTTTGCATAAGCTGTAAATTATTGGTCGCAGGTATGAGAGGAGTCAGCGACTCCTTACCAATCCTGAGAGACGATGCTCGACCTCAAGGGCCGCTGGTACGAAAAGAGATTCTCTGGAACTTCTGGCACTCAACCTAAATCTACTAAACCTATCTGAAGTAAGATGCGACAAGCAAAATTAGCTGGCAAACTTAGCTTTAGGTAGCAAGTCAGGGTTCGATCAAAATATCTGACCGAGATTGGGGAAGTAGATTTGCGGATTCTGCATTTTCGCAGATGAAGTTAAACTCTGAACACGGGTGCAATTAGTTGTAGGTCGCAGAATTTCTTCAGATTCGCGTTGCAAAATACCGAGGTATTCAGTTTAAGTTCGATCGCGATCGCAACTCGATCGCGCCGACATCGGCAAAAGTGCGAAGCCTTTCGCTTTTTGGGAAAGGTGGGCTTTAGAGTCTAGTTCTGCACTCGCCTTTGATATTTTCCACAACCGCTAATACTGTTTTCACAGCTATCCACGGTTAAAAGACAGATTTAAAACTGGCTTATTACTAATCACAAACATCAGGTTCGCATCAGAAAATGGTGTCCTATACATGGAGACAAAATCACATGGCACCCGCAACATACACTAGATTAATTCGATTTTTACAAGAAGATTTGGCGATTTCTCCCGCGTCAATTGCTGTAGCTGAACGTAGTGGCGGCGACAAAGAGCGGCAGCGCGATCGAGACCCTAATTCCTTGCCGATGGTTCTGTGGCAATACGGTTTAGTCACTCTGGAACAATTGGATAAAATCTTTGATTGGTTGTCCCAAGCATATTAAAAGGATTTTAGATTGGACTTAAAATCCCCAATCCAAAATCCTTTAATAACTCAGATTAAGCTCCCGCCAAGTGTTTCGCAGCAGCGGCGATGCCGGCACCAGGAATGCAGCCTTCATGGCCCAATTCTTGCAGCACGACTTCCAGGGCGGAAATTGCTGCTAGAATATCGCGATCGCACACAAAGCCCAAATGACCGATCCGGAAGATTTTACCTTTCAAATGGTCTTGTCCATCGGCCAGAGCAATGTCAAATTTCTTTCTCATCAAAGTCCGAATTTTTTGAGCATCTACCGATGCAGGTGGCATCACCGAAGTAATCGCAGGGCTGGCGGCACCGTCAGCAGCGAATAATGGTAAACCTAAAGCTTTCACGGCTGCGCGAGTAGTTGTCATCAACCGCTGGTGTCTGGCAAAAACATTTTCCAACCCTTCGGCTTTCATTATCTGCAACGATGCTTGCAGGGCAAAAAACATATTGACTGGTGGAGTAAAAGGAGTCGTATTTTTGGCAGCATCTTTGCTATATTTGCCCAAATCTAAATAATAGCGGGGCAGTGTTGCCGTTTTGTAAGCTTTCCAAGCTTTGGGACTGACGGCGACAAAACCCAAACCTGGGGGAATCATGTAAGCTTTCTGAGAACCAGAAGCAATCACATCCAGTCCCCAAGCTTCCATCGGTACGCTGACAGCGCCTAAACTGGTGACAGCATCGACCATAATCAAAGCTTCACCGTGGGCTTTTACGTGGCGGTTGATGGTTTCAAGGTCGTTGAGAACGCCTGTCGAAGTTTCCGAGTGAGTGATGATGACAGCTTTAATTTGCTTCTCGGTATCTGCTTCGAGTTTTTCGCGGAAGTCTTCGGGGTTTAAAGGTTGACCCCACTCAGCTTTGACAATTTCGGCATTTAAACCGTAAGCTTGTGCAACTTCAGCCCAACGTTCGCCAAATTTGCCATTGCATCCGACTAAAACTCGATCGCCCGCACTCAAGAAATTAATTATCCCAGCTTCCATCGCCCCGGTACCGGAAACAGTCAAACTCAGTACATCACCGCTGGTTTGGTGCAGCCATTTGAGATTTTCGGTACATTCAGCAAAAATCGCGTCAAATTCCTTGCTGCGGTGGCCCATCGGGTGTTTTGCCATCGCTAACAATGCCGCTTCGGGCACCGGCGTTGGGCCGGGAATCATCAGCATTAACTTGTTGTCCATGATATTGTCCTAACTTTTTCTGTGGGAGTTCTACAGAATAAATCAAATACGAGCGGTTGGTACTCTAAGTTTTTTAACTTTTAACTCCCGTAGGGTTAGTTTCATTTAAAGACCAGCGGTATTCTACTGCTAAGTTCGATCGCTCGCAGCTTTGTTCTAATTGCTTTTGAATGGCCAGGGCTTTACGCAGGGTAATAATAAGCTGGTGTACTTGTTGCTGTTGGGGCGATTGTGGACTGACAGCCAACATCGTTTTGCGTTCTAACAATTGAAGTAGCAATTCATAATGAATGTACGAAGGAAGGGGGATTGGTTCCATGAAAGCTAACATACCTCAGCGAACCGACACCCCATGATAATTGCATGGGGCATAACAGGTGAACATTAGATGCCCGACTTCTTATGTGTTTTCTAACCTTACAAAAACCCTGCTTTGCCGATCGAATGTTCGGGGCTGGGTGCGTTGGCAGCGCTAAATTTGGCGATCGACTGGCGAGAACGAATAGATTTAATTGCTTTCTGGCAAAATATTTCTACGCAATATAGCTTTGAGTGCTATTTTTTTTGCAGTTAAGCGCTGGAGTCGATGCAGGTTAGAAATTCTGATTATTTACCTACTCAATCAATTTTTATCAGAATTCGGGGGTGTTTGTCAAGCAGTCTCGCCTTTGATGATGCGCGGATGCGCCTTGGCAAGCGCGGCTAAAGCGGCGCCCGGATCGAGTTGTTTGACTAGGGATTCGCCGATGAGGACGGCTTGGACTCCGGCGCTGGCAACTTGGCTGAGGTCGTCGGGAGTGTGGATTCCTGACTCGCTGACGGTGAGGATGCTTTTTGCTTGAATTTCGGTTTGGCGCGAGGCTAATAGTTCGCTGGTGGTTGCTAGGCTGACGGAAAAGTCTTCTAGGTTGCGGTTGTTGATGCCGATTAGGTGAACGCCTTCTAGGGTTAATACTCGATCGAGTTCTTCTTGAGTGTGAACTTCGATTAAAGCTGTCATGCCCAAAGTCTTGACAATTTTCACAAAATATTGTAAGTCTTTGTCAGATAGAATGGCGGCGATTAACAATACAGCATCCGCGCCGCTAATCCGAGCGAGATAGATTTGGTAGGGATAGATAATAAACTCTTTGCAAAGTAGCGGTAAATCGACGGCGGCACGGATTTTAGAGAGATTGTCGAAACTGCCTTGAAAGAACTTTTCATCGGTGAGTACCGAGATACAAGTTGCGCCGTTTTCTTGGTATGCTTGGGCGATCGCCACGGGGTCGAAATCTTCGCGAATTACGCCTTTGCTGGGGGAAGCTTTTTTAACTTCGGCGATGATTGCTGGTGTGGTTTTACCGTTTTTGAGCGCGCCGAGGAAGTCGCGGATCGGGGGTGCAAAGGGGAGTCTTTTGTGAAGTTCGGCTAGGGGCGTGCGATCGCGCTTTTGGGCTACTTCAACCTCTTTTTCCCAGACGATTTCTTCGAGGATGTGCCGTGGTTCGGCGTCGGGTACGGCGATTTTGTAGCTGAGGTAGAGTACGGAGACTGATGTGCTGGGCGGACGGCGGCGGATTTGAAGCATAGTATTTAGTTTAAGGGGCGAGGGTCACAGATTTCAACGTATTATATAATGGTTGCAGTGAATCCTCCTAATCTGAGTGCTAATGCGTGTCAGCTAAAGATATTTATCACAATACAGTTAAGCGTGCCCTACAAAAGGATGGCTGGACGATTACTCACGATCCATTTCCCCTTCAAATTGGTCGCAAGCGCTTATCTGCCGACCTCGGTGCAGAACGTCTAATCAATGCTGAAAAAGGAACTGAAAAAATTATTGTTGAGGTTAAGAGTTTTGTAGGGCGATCGGATGTAAAGGATTTGGAGCAAGCTTTGGGACAGTATGTTCTTTACCGCCAAGTGCTTAATGAAATGCAGATCGATAGAAATCTCTATCTAGCAATTTCTCGGTCTGCTTTCAAAAGCGTATTTACCATAGAATTAGGGCAAGTTTTACTAAAAAATCAGATTGTTAAACTGATTGTTTTTGATAAAGAAAGTGAGGAAATACTTCAATGGATACCCAATTGAAATACCAAAAGATTATCAAAACCATACTTCGGGAACACGCTAACTTCCGCAATACTATACCTGACGGCTATCAGTCTCAACTGTTATTTGATGATGAACAAGGAGGTTACTTAGTCTTGGATATTGGCTGGAATGAGGACAATTATCTTCATGCTACACCAATTCACATCAATTTAATCGAGGGTAAAATCTGGATTCAATATGATGATACTGAAGAAGGAGTGGCTACCGATTTACTAGCAGCAGGTGTTCCGAAAGAAGATATTGTACTGGGTTTTCGCCATCCTCAAGTGCGGCAGTATACTGAGTTTGGAACAGGTTTTAGCTGTCAGGATGAGGGAATTGTTGCTGAATTGGCTGGTATGGAGTCAGTCTCAATTACGAGTTGACTTCCTGGCGTAATTCGCTGACAGTGTGAGGTTTGACAATTCTGGCTTGTGCGTCTTTCAGGGCGCTTAACAGGCGATCGGCATTTTTGGGCGATCGCAGCAGGTAGACTGTCTCTATTAAGCTTGCCAATTCGTCAGCGGCAATTAAGGCTACGTTTTCGCCGTCTTTGCGGGTGATGATGATGGCATCGCGATCGTTGATGACTTGTTCGCACAGTTCCTCAAGATTCGCTTGAGCTTCAGTATAGGTGACTTGGGTTTGTGTGAGTGACATGGTTTTGGGCTTACCAATACTAAGAATAGTATAGAACCCATTTGAGATATATTCCAGACCGATTACCACAACTAGGTTTCAGTAGAATCACTAGAATCCTAAATTTAGGCTAAAATGGTTCACCTGTAAGGATTTTACAAAAGATATCAAATGGGTTCTATAAGGGCGATCGTCTTGCTGGATTTTTTTAATTGAGTCCTAGACGCATCAAAACCTTCATAACCAGGTTTTCTCCCGGTTCCAAGGCTGTAACGAAATAAGATTTTTTTCTGAGATGTCTATCTCCGTTAAAATAGTTTATATTTAAAAGCAATACATATTCAACCATACAAACGGCAGAAAAGGATGGAAAGTTTAACTCTGGGGGCAATTGTCGGAGGGATTGTAACAAACATTTTAGGACATTATCCAAATCTGGCTGTTTGCCTAGGAGTCAATTCTTTTGTTAATCACCTAAGAAAAGATCGTAAACTTATAAATCATCACCTGCAAAAGGCGCTTAAGTTTTCCTTGCTATCAGCTCTGCAAAAGATTGCCTTAGAATGTCAGTATCAATTGATGGGGGAGTTTGAACCCAAACAAATATTCATGGTGATGGGGGAATATCCCCCATCACCGTCTTATCCACCAGAACATGAGCCGGACATTAAAATCCTGAATGACAAGTTTATTCGACTTGGAAAAGAACTAGGAAAAGTCAAAAAATTAAAAGAAATCGATCCACTAATTGACTCTATTGATGAAATTGCATTTTTGCTGACACCAGAAGGGGAGTTAGCTAAGGAACGAATTCAAAAAATTAAAGTTCGCCTAATAGATGAGGCTCTAAGCAGGTATGGTGATTTGCCAGAATGCTATAGAGCTAAAGTCAGGGAAGTTTTATTTCAACGGGTGTCCGAACAATTCGCTGCTCAAATGAAATACGTGCCAGAGGTTCGCAGAATTTTTCAGGCGCAGTTATTAGCTCAAGTTCATGCTAATTTGGCAGAACAGCAACAAAAAACTCAAAAAAGCATAGAGGATTCTATGTCGCTCCTGTTATTAGAAATGGGAGACATTAAAAATACTATGCAGCAAGGATTAAATCGCAGTGAAGAGCGACTACCACTTAAAAATATGGAGTTAGAAAGGTGTGCTGAGGGTACATTTGTATTGAAACTATCAATATATAATATGTCTCCGGAAAAAATAACAGAGATAGTCCAGTATTTACAACGGGTTTAGGAAAAATCTATGGATATACGTAGAATAGAAGCAAACGATAAAGATTCAGTAAATCTGGTTTTGGAAGGTTCACTAGAACAGTTGCAGCGGATTGAGCAACTGTTTAGATCGGGACAATTGAATAAAATATTAGGAATTACTGTTGAGGATATCCAGATAACTTTACCAGTTAAAGAAAAAGATATTGTACCTAGTGAGGTGCTGGTAAACTTGAGTCAGTGGCTTAATAATGTGGTTGACGAGCTTTGGAAAACTGTAAAAGAAGTTTTGGATGAAGAAAGGGTTGAACTGATTTTTAGTCACAGATATTCTAGTTCTCCGGCAGTGCTAAAAGCACAGCATATTGTCTTAGGAATGCCACCGAATAGTCATTCTTTAGCTCTGGTAGTTGCTATTATGGAACAATCAGGTCAAGAAAGGGATATTTGTCTGCAAGTGCATCCCATTGGCAGCAAAAATCTCCCAGATAATCTAAATCTTGTGGCGTTCGATACAACATCTGGTCAAACTATCGTGCAAGACCAAGCAAGAAATGATAGGGAATGGATTCAATTAAATATTAATGGCCAACCAGGAGAAGAATTTAGTATAAAAATTGAACTAGGTGATGTAAATGTTACGCAAAATTTTATAATTTGAATAATTTCCTAGGAGGGGCAATGGGTAAAATAGTTCTTCTCGATTTAGTAGAAGGTAATTTTGATAGAGGTTTTACGGTCACGCTGCGTATTGAAACTGAAGAAGAGCATCGTTGTATTGGTTATACCACAGGTAAGCTGCCTCAAAGTCCAGAACTCCGCGAGTGTTATGAGCTTTGGCAGTCACGTTATCTCTCACGTGTAAGCCCGATGAGGTCTACTACTCGAATAAGCGGTCGCACGAATCCTGACGCTGGTATCAGGCAAATAGAAGAAGACACGCGCAAGTTGCAGTCTAGTATTAATGTATGGCTCAATTCTTATGAGATGTCTCCTATCAAAGAAGAGCTATTACATAAACTTACTGATAAAAATGAAGAAATTAGATTTATATTTAAGACGGATGACCCAAAGTTACAGCGCTTGCCTTTGCATAGCTGGGATATTTTTCATCCAAAATACTATGCTAAAGCTTCTGCTGGTTTATTTTTGCCAGTGGGAAAACAGCCACCGATTCCTAGAGCAAAAGTCAAAGTATTAGCAGTTTTTGGTAAGAAAGAAGCGGTCGGCAATACTACGAAAATTAAGACAGATAAAGACTGGGAATTGCTTCAAAAATTTTTGTCTGGAGACTATAAAGGTGATATTATTCGGTTAGATGAGCCGACTTGTGAAGAGTTAGGTGAGGAGATTGAAAAGCAAAGTCCGCAGATATTTTTCTTTGCTGGTCATAGCAAAAGTGAAGATGATGCTGCTAGAGGAGTAATTGAACTAAATCAGCATGAGAGCATCACCATCGATCATTTGAAACATGATATGACAAGTGCGGTAGAGCATGGTTTGCAGTTAGCCATTTTCAATTCCTGCGATGGGTTGGGAATAGCGCAGCAACTGAGAAATTCAGGAGTTCCCAATGTCATAGTTATGCGAGAAATCGTACCTGATGAGGTAGCACAGAAATTTTTGCAGCGTTTTTTGGAAGCATTTGTGGCTGGATATTCTGTCAGCCTTGCGGTGCGGAAGGCACGGGAAAAACTCAACCGCCTGGAAAGTAGATTTCCCGGTGTAACTTTCTTACCAGTGAGTTTTCATAATCCAGCAGAAGCACCTTTGACTTGGCGATCGCTTGGGGGTGTAGAAAGTAAGACTGTTCAATCGGCTAAAAACTCTCAAACAGGGAATCAAAATTCAATATTGTGGTTGCCAACTGAGCTATATCCTTCATCTCAAGAACAGCAAAATTACCCATCAATTACGAGCGTTATTCCATCCCCTTATGAGGAACATGAGCTACCACAACCAGGCAACAATTCATCTCAGCTAGAGCAACAGCAAGCACCAACTACTAACACACAATCATCTCACCCAATACAACAACTTCCATGCAGTAAGGGGCATGAAAATCCAGCAGAAAATTATTTTTGTAGACATTGCGGTGAATCTCTAAAACGGCTACCAGTAAATGGTGTTAGCTCCTCTTCGTCTCAACCACAGCAATCGAAGCTAAACTTGCCAGAAAATCAAGTAGCAAATGTTAATTCTTCGTTGTCGCAGCCACAGCAGCCAAAGCTAAAAGTAATCGCTAATCAACCTGCACCACTAGCACATTGGGGTGGTCTCCACTGTATCAATCCTCAGTGCCAACATCCAGAAAATCCTGAATATCCCAAATTTTGCCAAAGCTGCGGCTCAAAGTTGTTGATTGACGAACGCTATCGGGTAATTAGTGTTTTGGGACAAGGAGGCTTTGGCAAAACTTTTGATGTCAGAGATAGAGACGGGACTCGGAAAGTTTTAAAAGTTCTGATTAATAACGATCCTTTGGCGGTGGAACTGTTTCAGAGAGAAGCTCATGTTTTGCAGCGGCTGAAGCATCCAGGACTCCCGAAAGTAGAAGCCGACGCCTATTTTACTTTCAAACCTAACGATACGAGCAATTTGTTGCACTGTCAGGTGATGGAGAAGATTGAAGGTAAGAATTTGCTGCAATGGTTGGCGGAGCGGAACCACCAACCTATTTCCTCGGAACTAGCTATAGACTGGTTGACACAACTGACGGAAATCTTGAATCTGGTTCACAATCAAAATTATTTTCACCGAGATATCAAGCCGCCGAATATCATGTGTCGGCCGAATGGGAAATTAGTATTGATTGATTTTGGGGCGGTGCGGGAATTTACAGAAACTGTTCAAAGAACCAGTGGAGAGGTGACAAGAATTGCTTCGATGGGTTACACTCCGCCGGAACAAAAAAATGGCAAAGCCGAGCCGCGATCGGATTTTTTTGCTTTGGGCCGGACTTTTGTGTATTTGCTGACGGCTCAAGAACCGAGAAATTTGCAGGAAGATCCGCGATCGGGTAAATTGATTTGGCGGACTTTTGCAACTCAAGTATCGAAGCCACTGGCAGATTTGATTGATGATTTGATGGCTCATTTTCCGAACGGGCGGCCGAAAGATACGCAAGTTATTTTGCAGCGACTAGCCAAACTGAATAAACAACTACCATCATCTCAAACAACTCCTATCGCTACCATAGCTACTGGTAGGATGGCTATAGTTGTAGCATTCATCGCTGGGATAATGAGTTTACTGGTATTCTTAACTTTTGCTCATAAACTACCTATTTCCGATCGTCCATCACAGACACCCGGACATAAAACAGGTGAGCCTCCTTTACCCCCCTAAAGTGTGATCGCCCTCAAAGCATCCATAACAAATATGAACATCAACGATCAACTCAAGACCATCCTAACTCACTTGCGATCGCACTTCGAGCAACTCTACGGCGATCGCCTTACCAACATGGTACTCTACGGTTCCCAAGCGCGGGGCGACGCACATCCCGACTCAGATATTGATGTTTTGGTGGTTCTCAAAGCACCAGTCCAAGCGGGTGAAGAAATTGATAGAACTCTCCCAATTGTAGCAGATTTATCCCTTCAAAATGACGTAGTAATTAGCTGCCACTTTATGAATGAAGAACGGTTTACTAATTATCAAGGCCCTTTGCTCAGAAATATCCGTAGAGAGGGAATTTTAATATGACACCCGCTCAATTAAACCTACTCCTCAAAGCACGTCAAAGCCTTGGGGCCGCCAGATTGATACTGGATGGCCAATACCCAGATTATGCAGCCTCTCGCGCTTACTACACAATGTTTTATATTGCTGAAGCATTTCTAGAAGGGGAAGGGCTATCTTTTTCTAAACATTCCGCAGTTATTAGTGCCTTTGGCCGAGAATTTGCTCGTACAGGGAGAGTACCTGTGAAATTTCACCAATTCCTAATTAGAGCACAGGAATTACGAAATGCTGGAGACTATGGGGAAATTAATGCTGTAACGGCTAATCAAGCCGCAGAATCGATCGCCCAAGCTGAAGAATTTCTCGAATTAGCTGAAAAAATGATTGGAATTCTACCGCCACCCTAAATAAACGCGATCGCACTTTTAGCTCATTTCCCCTATTCCTGATCCATCAAAGCAAACTCCCGCAGAGTTTTCCCAACAAAATATCCACCCTCTTTGACAAAATCGCCGCCGCAAGTCACCGGAATCCTTTCCTGATAAGCTTTCTGTGCCAAAATCAAATCATTTTCTGGCAATTCGAGATAGATTTTCTGCAACTTACCCACCACAAAACCCATCATCACAACTTTACCAATTTCCTCCCCTACTTCGCGATCGCATTTCACAACAAATCCTTGAATCTCAGTATTTTCCAAACAAGTAATTAAATCGCTTAAAATATCTAATTGGGAACGCTTTTCTGTCAGTTCCAGCTTTTTGACAGCATCTCCCATCCTAGCTGGATAATCTGCAAACTCCCGCGTCAGAGGCAATCCGATATCAAATGCCTCTCCCGCATCATTTTTTTTAACCCAAATCGCTCCTTTATTGTCATAAATTCTGCTGTGTTCTTGCCAGCCATTTTTTTGTAAATATGCTAGGATGACATTCACATCTAAATTCTTAAAGATTTCAAAATCCCGTACAGTTACTTTCATGGGATATCTCCTTGGCTAATGCGCTGCATAATGGACTGTAGAGCCTCTGCTGTAAACTGATTGCTGCGGGGTAACTCAACAGTCACGCGACTGGTATTTTGAGTTTCCGGTAATCCCCGCAGAGATAACCAGTAGGCACAATGTCTGAGCAACATTTCCTGTTCAGACTGTTGTATCCATTCCCCGATATTTTCCGGCACTAAAACTACAACCAGCAGGCGGGGAATAAAAGCAGTCACTCTCAAGTCGTTGTAATTTTTGACATTGAGCGGATATCGAATAGATTCGGCATTGAGTACATCTCTTGACGTACATTTTAACTGCAATTCAAGGCGGTGCGGCTGTACTGGATCGCGATCGACAGCCTTGAGACAAAGGTCAACGCTATCATAATCATTTTCGGGTTGATCTACCGAACAGCCAGCCACTGCTGCTACAGTGCGGACGTAAGCTTTGCTAAATTGTTCTTTTCGCTGGTTTAGTTCCATTTAAACACAATTCTCAAAAAGGGGCGATCGCGATCGCTAGCGAGTATTATACAGTTCGCGAGCGGGGACGCTCGCACTGTAAAAAAAATGGTTTTCGCCAAAATGAGATGCTCCCAACAAATACATCAAACTAGCACTTTCCCGTTGCTCCAATAAACTCCTTTAGGGTGTATCTCACTTTTGAAGAGGGCGAAGCATGACCGCATATAAGTTATTAGTTATAATCCCATATTGACTGCGGTCATGCTTCGCCCCTACAAACATATTTGCCTTCATTGAGATGCACGCCTCCTTTATCCCCCCGAATTCGGGCAACCACGGGGGATTGCCCCTACAAATACGGGGAGAGACGAGACATTCAAAGTCCCCCTTCTTAAGGGGGATTTAGGGGGATCTAGACTCGACTACAAACGAAATTTGTCAGAGGTTGAGACTTGAATTGACACGCTGGATCAACACCGCCCCTACAAATTAATGACCGCCCGCCGCCCCGGCCGCCCGTTTGAAAGCCTCATCCAACACTTCCGAAAGCGTCGGGTGCGTGTGAACTCGGAATGCTAAAGAGTTCACAGAATCGCGCTGGGCGATCGCATTTGCCGCCTCTTGAATCAAATCAGAAGCGTGCAAACCGAAAATATGAACTCCCAACAATTCCCCATTATCTTTGCGGTAAATCACCTTAGCCATACCGTCGGTTTCACCCTCCGCAATAGCCTTAGAATTCCCCTTAAAATAACTCTTGACAGTAGCGACCTCAAACCCTTCGGTTTTTCCTAACTCCTTCGCCGCAGGTTCACTCATTCCCACATAGCTAATTTCCGGGTGAGTAAAAGCTGCCGCCGGGATACTCAAGTAGTCAACTTCGCGACTGCGGCCACAAATATTTTCTACAGCAGCAATTCCCTGAGCAGATGCAGTATGCGCTAACATCATCTTGCCATTAACATCGCCGATCGCCCACAAATTCTGCACAGGTTCTCCCGCCACCAAAACCTGCATCTTGTCGTTCACGGGGATATAACCGCGCATCGTTTCTACGCCCAGAACTTCTAAACCCAAATTCTTGCTGACGGGAACTCTGCCAGTTGCTACCAAACAAGCATCAACTTCCAAAACTTCGACAACTTCCTTAGTTTTGAAATCAGCTAATTCAATAATTACAGGCGAACCGGGAATAATTTTCTTAGCCAACAAACCCACTTTTGTTTCAATATCGCGGGGTGCAATTAACACTCGTTCTGCTAATTTAGCAATATCTGGATCGAAAGTTGGCATCAATTGATCTAGAGCTTCAATCATCGTAATTTCGCAGCCGAGGGCTGTGTAAATATCCGAAAACTCCAAACCAATATAACCGCTGCCAATAATTGCAATCCACTTCGGTAGCGATTCCAATCTGACAGCATCGTCGCTAGTAAATACAGTTTTGCCGTCAATTTCTATCCCAGGGGGGACGAAGGGAACCGAACCGGGAGCGAGAATAATATCCTTGGCGGTAATAGTTTTCTCGCCTTTATCGGTTTCGATGGTGATTTTTTGAGCGGCGGCAATCTTGCCCCAACCTTGGATAACATCGACGTTTAAACGTTTGAGGCTGTTTGTCAAGTCGCCGCGCAGTTTGCTAACAATAGTATTAGCGTGATTTGCGATCGCCCCGCGATCGAAATCCACACTTCCCAACTGAATACCCAAAGTCTTGAGGTGATGGGCATTCCGCATATCCCGCACCCGCCCGGAAGCCGCCAGCAGCGCCTTCGAGGGAATACAACCGCGGTTGACGCAAGTCCCGCCCATATCGCCCGCTTCGATAATTGCCACTTTCAGCCCGCAGCTAACGGCGTGTATGGCCGCCCCATGTCCGCCCACGCCAGCGCCGATAATTGCTAAATCGTAATCAAATCCTTGAGTCACCTTAAAATCTCCTAATGCCTTTGAAATCTTAGGAATCAAGCAAAAAACACCGTATGTCCGTCCTTTCGAGGTGGCGCATTGCGATCGCAACCCTTGAACAGCGGCAATAGTTGCATAAGTCCTGTGTCCTTATTCTCGACTAGACTAGGGTTAATTAGACAGTAACTGAGATTTTTTCAGGGTGGATGATTTTGAGCTGGGTGTGGCCCAAGTCTCAAATCACTGACTCGGCGGGTGTAAAGTTAGATACAGATTGATGGCTGACAATGCCCATTCGTGTCAACAACCAAGTCAAATGCAGTGCAGGTGTAGTGTTTGATCCTATAGGCCCCGAGCCCCCCTAGCCCCCCTTAAGAAGGGGGGAACCGGAAGTGATCAAAGTTCCCCAACAATTAGGTAGGGGGATTTAAGACGATCGAGACTCGGCAAAATTATTCTCAAAGTCCCCCTTCTTAAGGGGGATTTAGGGGGATCTGGCCTCGGATAAAAGCGAAATTTCTCAAGGGTTGTAGCTGATTGGGGTTTTGATGTCTAATATCTGCACGCGCGGGCGGACAGAGTTTCTTGGCAAGTTTTGAAGTCTATGGAGTGGCTTATGATGGAAGACGATGATTTGAAAGATTCACGCCGGGCCTCGGCTCAATCTTTTTTTCAGTCCCTGGATGAATTGTTTGATTATATAGAAGCTTCCAACCCTGATGCAGCACAGCCTCAGTCTCAGTCACCTCAAGCTAAGCCTGCGAGTCAGCCTTCGAGTCCGCCGAAGAAGGCTAAACCTGCGAAAATTAATTTGTCTGATTTTGAGGATGCGATCGCCGATTTAGAACAGTTTATCCAGAAAAAGCGGCAGAATCGATCGGAATCTAATCAGTAGTGCGACACATTTTAATCAATCATGTCCGGCAAATGACGGATGATATAAGCTGGCGGGCGATCGCCCGGGCTGGATTTTGCCGGATTTGGCGATCGGGCCCGGGAGTGTCAAATATTTCATCTAGCAGTTCTCAAAAACATGAGGTATTGACCAAAGTATTCTGCGGACTTTCGTACTTCCGGCTCAAGGTTTGTAGTGCCCACGAAAGTCCGCAGCCAGAGCTCGAACTTTCGTAGAAACTACGAACAAATCTGAGTGTACTTAATCGCTCCAACAGGACATGAATCGTTTTAGTGCGATCGTCCTCACCACGCACTTCGCGAGTTCTCGACAGCACTACATAATTCCGATACTATCAGATTTGAGATGATCAGAATTCACAGCCTCGCGCCGGACAAGATAGTGCCGTTTTTCTCAAAATATTTTACTATAATTAACAGCCTAAATTAGTTGTTAAATTTACTGTTTACAGCTTTATTTTTGGGCTTAGACTGCTGCGGTAATTGCCTCGATCGCACTTCTATGGCCCCATCGCCGAGCGCACTCATAGGCGGCAACTCTAGCTCATCAATATCGTGGCGGAACTTCACCGCAATATCAGCGCCATTAATAATCGCTCCCAACAGCCGCGGCCCGGATTTGTGCGAATCCTCATCCTCCGATTGCAGCAATTGATCCGCAGCCTCAGACAACATACTAGACAGAGTATAACCAGGCCGCGCCACCAAAATCATACCATCCGTATACGGTTCCAAAGTCAGGGCGTCGTTGCACTCGCTCAAAGCCGGAGAATCCACAACTACAAAGTCAAAGCGGTTGCGAACATCATCGAACAATCTCCGCATTTCGCTCGATTCGAGTACCGCCGAGGCCTGTCGCAAAAATCCCGGACTCGGTACCACGTATAGGTTCTCTACCTCCGGCACCAAATGGACGCACTCGCTGATATTGCCGTAATAGTGCAAAGGTTCCACCGCCGCCAGAGGATCTGCTGCGATTTTCAAAGATTCCACATTGGAAGCCGATCGCAAATCTGCTTCAATTAATAAAGTCCGTTTGCCCGATCGAGCTGAGGCAATAGCCAAATTGTAAGCGCTAAAACTCTTCCCCTCCAAATCAGTCGCGGAAGTCAGCAGCACCACCTTCACCGGTTTGTCCCCGATCCGGCGTAAATTAGTCCGCAACCGCTCGTAAAATTCCAAATAGGGAGAATTGGGCTCCAAAGCCAGAGGCATCCGATCGTCGCCGTAGGAATCAAACGCCGTTACTTCAGGCAAAACTCCCAGTACCGCCACCTCTTTTTCCACCAAAGCCGCCCGCACTTCTTCCCAACTGTAAAACTTGCCGTTGAGCATCCCCAACAAAAATATCAGCCCCCCGCCCAGCAGCAATCCCACAAATCCACCCACCGCCAGCATCACCGGCAAACCTCTCCTGCTTGACTCAACATCATCGGTTTTGGGAAGTTGGGCGATTGTCAAACTCCCCGTTGTCTCTGCTACCGCCGCCTCAGCATCTACCAAAGCCGACTGCATCTTGTCGTAGAGAGCTTTTTTCAGGGCCACTTGCTGGGCCAGGCGCCCTTGTTCTAGCTGCTTGTTGGGGATTTTTGCGTGTTCCTCGCGCAATAGCTGTTCGGTTTTTTCGACTCCTTTGAGTTGCTGCGATACCATATCCTGCTGCGTTTGTAAAGCAATCAAATTTTGAGCTAACTGCTGTCTCGCCGGGTCTAAAGAAGAGTCTACCCGAATTCGATCGGCACTTCGGAGCGGAGCCGCCACTCCGTTACCCCCAAGCACTTCAGATTGTCGCTGCTGCAACTGCTGCTCAAAAGCTTGTTTTTGTTTGAGCAATTCTACAATTTTCGGGTGTTCCTCCTGCAAGTCAGCGCGCAGAATTTTGAGCTGAGATTCGATCGAAAAAAGTTGCACTCGCAGTTGTGCAATAATTGGATCGGCAGACAATGCTTGAGCTACGTAAGCTTGCTCTACATTCAATCCCAAGCGATCCTGCAAGCTTTTCATTTGAGCTTCAATTCCTCCTAACTGCAAGCGGAGTTGGCGCTGCTGCTGTTCGTTGCCGGTAATCGCTTGTGGCAGCGCACCGTTCAGAGCTGCTAAAATTGAAGTTCCTTCTCGTTTTTCGTAGGCTTCTAGTTTTTCTTCCGTCTGTCTGAGTTCCTGAGTTACTTTCGGCAAGCGCTTGTTAATTTGGTAGATCGTTTCTCGGAGTCTAGAAGTATTAATAGTTTGGCTGCGGGCCACCATTTCCTTCATCAGCGCTTCTGCTACCGCTTCTGCTTTTTTGCGATCGGCATTTTTGTACAATACTTGAATCAAAGCACTGGGGTCATTATTCTTAGTCGGCATTTTTACCTGCACGTCGTCCGTCAGCTTTTTCGGAGAAACATTAACTTTTTTAGCTGCTGCTTCAACCACCCTTCTATCGAGCAGCATATCTTTAGTTATTTCTTGTCCTTCCTGTTGAATTTTCGTCGTAGTCGATGAAAAAATCACGCTCGGCCTGCGGTAAGCCAGCGTACCCGCAGCAACGTAAACCGGCGCCTGACTTGGCTGCAAGGCCACTACTCCCGACACGCCCACAGTCGCCGCCAGAGTGGCCAGTCCTACCCACTTGTATTGGTCAAAAGCAATTAAATAACGTTTAACAACGGATAAAGTCATAACGATTTTAGATTTTAGATTTTAGATTTTAGATTTCCAATTGTTAACAACCCATTTTCACCAATGAAACCATTTCAAATTGCCAACTATTAACAACAAATCATCACTAATTATCAGATAATTTGTCTTGGGCTGTTTGAGGAACGAGAGCGGGAATGCTGGATATCTAAACAACACTTTTTAATCTCATTTAGACGCTTTGCCAAACACTAAATAAGTTAGATAATGCTCGCGAGCAATTGCACATTCGTAGTTCTGAATACTGCCAACTGCCAACTAACAACTGCTTTCGGAGTCAACTGTCAACTGTCAACTGCCAACTGTCAACTGTCAACTGCCAACTGCCAACTGCCAACTGCCAACTGCCAACTGCCAACTGTCAAATGCCAAATGCCAACTGCCAACTGTCAACTGTCAACTGTCAACTGTCAACTGACTACCTATTATTATTATTCGGTGTCGGCCCGAAGAGATTTGTTACGCCATTCCTTAACTGCTCAAAGAACAGAATAAATCCTAAAGTATCGCGAAAAGGTCTAGTAACAGTATTGATTGCATAACTAACGCGCTCTACCAGATTCCTACCGATTACAATCACATCATTATCTTCCAGCATTGGGTTTTGAGAAATATTGCCCTCCAAAGCAGCTTTAGCATCTATCTTGCGGTTGATAGCTGTACCTTGTTTTTGGTCGAACCGAATCAAAGCCATTTTCCGCAAGTCAGCCAGATTGACAGGCAAGTTGTTGATAGCATCCAAAAACTTGCTGCCGTTTTCTAGGTAAAACGAGGTCAAACCACCACTAGCGTAACTCAAAACTCGAACGTAGATCCGGGGCTTAATCAGGGTAGACCGCGCCACCAGAGCTTTGTCGTAGTCTAGGTTTTTGGTACTTGCGTCCAATTGTGGGATGACAATCACATCTCCCGAAGCCAAAGGAAAATCGAACAAATCGTTAGCCTTCGCTAGGGGAGTGTAGAGGTCGATGGGTTCCTCCACCGAGGAGCCGTCCACTAGCGTCCGCCGCACTCGTACCGCCCGCAAATCGGCTTTTGCGGTGACTCCACCGGCAACCACCAAAGCAGCCGAAATTCGACCAGAACCAGCCGGAAGCGTGTAAAAACCCGGTTTGGTGACTTCTCCAGTGACAGTGATTTGAACGGGGACAGCCGCAGCAGCGAGGCTGTACCTGGATGCTAAATCTTGATCGGACTTGCGATCGGGCGTCACTTGTTTGTAAGGTACAACGATCGCATCTCCATCTTCCAAACGCAAATCCGGCGGAGCAATACCAGTTTGCAGCGGTGTCAAAATATCCACAACTTGCTCCGCAACCACACCCCCCGGCAAAGTCCGCCGCACCCGCACCGCCCGGAGTTCGGCCGTCGGAGTCGTCCCAGAAGCAGCAGCCAGAGCCGCCGGAAGCTGCGGCGTTACCAGCGGATAAAAACCAGGTCTCGCCACTTCCCCAGTCACCGTCACCACTACCGAGCGCTGAACCACCAAAGCAGCCGAGACTTGAGGATTTTTGATAAATTGACCAAAGCGCTCGCGCAGGCGCTGCTGCGATTCTTCTACGGTGAGGCCGCGCAGGTTTACTGTGCCAATCAGCGGCAGTACAATTATTCCTTCAGGGCTGATGGCACCCGTAAAACTGAGCTCTGGGAACCGCTGAACTTGAATAGCAATCTGGTCTCCCGGGCCCAGGCGATAGGGTCGGTTCCGAAAAGCTGGGTTAATGTCCCGGTTAAAGTTGGAGCGCGGCGAGGGCGCAGGTACTGGGAGTCTCGGCGGCGGTGGCGGTGGTGGCGGTACCAACCGCTGGGAAGTAAGAACAGCAGATTGGGCTACAGCCGTTTGCACAAAAACTTGATCGTTCAAGCCGGAGAATACCGCAGCAAAAGATAGAGTCCAAGCAGTTGAGTGCACACCTGCTAAGGCAAAAGCAACGCGATTTTTAATTCGGGATGTTACCCCGATTTTGAGGGGATCAAAAAGGGTAAAATTTTGAGCGATGCACTGATTTTTAAGTTTCATCTGGGCCAGTCTCAACAGAAAATCTTTACTCTCGATATTAAATAATTTTTATCTAGATACCGAATGGTGTAACGCGATAAATGCTCGATAATTGGCGGTTAAAAGCTCGCCCGCGTACTTTACTAAAATTGATAACCGCTAGATATTAGCGCTTTCTAACTTTCGCACTATAGCACTTATAAAAAACATTTTTAACTTTTTCGTCAAATGCTCAAAACATTTAACTGTATTCGCAGTTAACTCTCGTAAAAAATCTACTCCACCCGAAAAATTTCTGCGCTTAATTGAGTCTGAACAGTCTGAGCGAGAGATTCCAGCAGCGGTTCAACTAGCTTAATATCGCTGCCTGGTTGAATGGGAACGATGATACTTACAGCAACCCAAGAGGCGCGGCGGTTCGACAGCCTCGCAATACTGTCTTCCCAAAACCAGCGGCTGGTGGCTGGAGAACCCCCGTTAGGCCAAGCGTACCACTGCATGACGGCAAAAGTTTGTTGGGGAGTCCAGCTTCGGAAAAACCGGGCCTCGACGGTAGGCTGCTGCTGCTGCGGTATTGACGCTAATTTAACTGTAAATCTCAAACTGCGGTGAGAATCTGTTTGCCATCGGTGAAATCCATCGATGTCGAGCCATTCTATCTGGGGCTGGTTTTTGGCGCCATTTTGAGGTAACAGCAATAAAATGGCGATTGTTTGATGATTTTTAATTTCTTCAACTAACCACCTGTGCCCGCCAATTTGGACGCTATTCTGGAGGCGAATGAGCTGCCAGCCGGGAAGTGCTATCCCGTTTTGGCGCAAACTTTTCAATTGGCGCAGGTTGGCAATTGTTGGCGGGTTTGTCCAAGGCCACCTTCCCGTCGCGTAGCCGGGAATTGCTACTGCTGCAACCAGTACCAGCAAAAACACCAGTACCACAATTTTAGATTGGTACTGCCGCAGTAGTTTCTGTGCCCAAATCATTTGTTTCATTAATTCGCAGACTGGCTTGGCAAATACTTTTCTATCCCGTTGATCAGAAGTACCAACAAGCCTAGTATACAAGCAGAGTACAAGTCTCCGCCCCATCCGGCGTGCAGCCAATTAAACAGCGTCTCTCTCTCGGTTCCGTGAAAGTAAGTTAGCAAAGTGTTGCGGAAAATGTTAGAACTGATGCTAATAATAGATGTAGCGGCTAAAAACAAAGTGCTTCTTTTGCGGGACATCCAAACTCCCGTCCAATCTAGCAAAATTAAGCTGACGTAAACACTTGTAAATAGCATTTTTAAGCCTGCACAGTGGGGAGCAACTTCTACAATGCGATCGTTTACGTAGAGATAAATTTCTTCCACTCTGACGTTGAGACCAATCTTAATTAATATCAAGCCTGATGTTTCAGCAATGAAGTGCTGCAAAGGCAAGGCATAGGGTTCTATCAGGTAAGGAATGTGGTTTGGCGAAGCCAAAAATACGAATAAAAGTGGCATTACCTGCAATTTTAAGCCGCTGATTCCTTTTAAAGACAAGCAAATGCCAGCTAGCATTACTACTAGGGAGAAATTTACTAAATCGCTCAAGCGACTCAGATAAAAAAGCGTCGCTAGTACCAGCAAAAAGGTTCCTAAAAAATGCTGGGAGTTCGGCAAGCGCAGCCAGCTATTTCGGTTCGTCCGTGCAATATAAGCTGCGTAGGGCAAACCAATTATTCCGTGGCTGAAATATTCGTGTTCGATGCTGATGTTTTTGTTGAACCAGCCGTCGTACCAGTGTACTACCAGGGGGGCGTACAGCAGCACTAGGAGTACCGCGATACCTTCACCCAAGAGGTATCGCTTGAGAACAATGCGAATTCTGCGCTGGATGTGCATGGTTTGAAAAGTTTTGAGATGGCCGCGCTGGATTCGCAACGCGAAAGCGATTTTGAACTGTGAGTTAAAGATTTGTTAATTCCCTACGCTAGTCCCAGGTTTTGAGTAATGCACCCTACTGCTCGAAACACCCTCAGCATAACTTTTATGAACAATTAGCAATTCAACGATCGCTCGATCGCCCCTACAACCTGCTCGATCTGAGTATTGCTCAATCCGGGATACATTGGCAATGATAAAATCTGTTCGCACAGGGTTTCTGTGTGGGGGAAGTCGCCCGGATTGCCTAAGTTTTGGTAGGCTGGTTGCAGGTGGCAAGGTACGGGATAGTGGATGCCTGTTTGAATTCCCTGTTGGGCGAGTTTTTCTTGAAGCTGGTTGCGGGCGATCGCACTTTTCTCAGTAATCTGGATGACGTAGAGGTGATAAATGTGACCGCTGCCGCTGTGGTTGGCGATCGGTACAATGCCTTGGTGCTTCAGCGGTTCTAGTAGGGTATTGTAGTGTAGGGCGGCCTCGGTGCGATCGCGATTCCATTTTTCTAAGTAAGGCAATTTCACATTCAGCACAGCGGCTTGCAAATTGTCGAGGCGGCTGTTAGTACCCATTTCTGTGTGCAAATATTTGCTGGGTGCTCCGTAATTGCGGAGAGTTCGCATTTTTTCTGCGAGTTTTGCATCGTTAGTAATTAACATCCCGCCGTCGCCAAAACAGCCGAGGTTTTTGCTGGGATAAAAGCTGAATGCTGCTGCTTTCCCAAAGGAACCCGCGCGGTATCCTTCTCTTTCGGCTAAGTGCGCTTGGGCGGCGTCTTCAAATACGATTAAATCATGGCGGTTCGCCAAATCTAAAACTCGCCTAGGCGATACCATTTGACCGTAGAGATGTACGGGGATAATTGCTTTAGTTTTCGAGGTTATTGCTGTTTCGGCTGCTGTGAGGTCAATCAGGGCGGTTTCCGGGTCGCAATCTACCAGAATAGGTACTGCTTTGGCTTGGAGGACGGCGATGATCGTCGCGATAAATGTGTTTGCTGGTAGAATAATTTCGTCGCCCCGATTGATGCCGCAAGCTTGGAGCCCGAGGGCGATCGCATCTGTTCCGCAAGCCACTCCTACGCCGTATTTTACTCCTGAAGCTGCTGCAAATGCTGTTTCAAATTCTCTGAGTGCTTGACCTAAAATAAAGTCTCCATCTTGGATGATTTTGCCAAGTGTTTCTGCTATTTCAGATTCGATTGGTTGATGTTGCAGGGAAAGGTTTACAAACGGAACTTTTGGCGGGCAACTACTCATACATCGGAGGGAGAGGAATTATTTATTTTAACACTTAAATCTGCATATATTTGAAGATGTTTTAACCGCAGAGGGCGCAGAGGGCGCAGAGGAAAAGAGGGAGGTTTTTTGGCGCTCCTTTAAATTAATGAAAGTTTTTCGGTAAAATAGAATCTGATATTTATCCGGCCATTGAAATCATGGAATACAGAAAACTCGGTGACAGCGACTTATTAGTATCGGAAATCTGTTTGGGTACTATGACTTACGGCCAGCAGAATACTGTTGCAGAAGCGGCTCAACAGCTCGATTTGGCTATTGATAGAGGAATCAACTTTATTGATACCGCAGAGATGTATCCGGTGCCGGGAAAACCGGAAACTCAGGGCAAAACCGAGGAATATATCGGCGAATGGTTGGTGAAACAGCAGCGGGCTAAAGTCATTATAGCGACTAAAGTGGCGGGGAGAAGCACTCGATTAAAGTGGATTCGGGAAGGGAAAAATCAGATCGATCGCCCAAATGTCGAAAAAGCCCTCAACGACAGCCTGAAGCGCCTGCAAACTGACTACATCGACTTATATCAGATCCACTGGCCGGATCGCTATGTACCGCTATTTGGGGCGCCGGACTACGACATCGCCCAAGAACACGAAACTGTACCAATTTTAGAACAATTAGAGGTATTTGCTGACTTGATTAAATCTGGTAAAATCCGCTATTTGGGTTTGAGCAATGAGACGCCGTGGGGAGTTTGCGAGTTTTGCGAATTAGCCGAAAAACACGGTTTGCCGAAAGTTATTTCGATTCAGAATGCTTTCAGTTTAAGTAATCGGACTTTTCAGATGAATTTGGCAGAAACTTGCCGCTTTAAAAATGTGGGATTGATGGCTTACAGTCCTTTGGGCTTCGGAATTTTAACGGGCAAATACTTGCAGGAAATTCCCGAAAATTCGCGACTGGCTTTATTCGCAGGATTTGGTCAACGTTATGACAAAACTAATTTGAATGATGCGGTGAAAGCCTATGTTGAGATTGCTCAAAAACACGGGTTGAGTCCGGCGCAGATGGCTTTGGCTTATGTGCGATCGCGCTGGTTTGTAACTAGCACAATTATCGGTGCAACATCGATCGCCCAACTGGAGGAAAATCTCAGCAGTTTGGAGGTGACGCTGGATCGAGAGCTCGTAGCAGAAATCAATTCGGTGCACGCTAAGTATCCAAATCCCACGCCGTAATCCTGATTAGTAGGTTGGGTTGAGGAAGCGAAACCCAGCTTACCACTTGTTTGATATCATATCTGTTGTACAAATCAAAAATATAGAGAAGTGGCAGAAATTGTCCAACAGTATATAATAGATTCAAGTAGAGAAGTTGGCAGCGGTTGTGCATGGACAGGTAGCGGAACCGAACCGCAGTGGAACAATCCTAAATCAATGAAAGCTTACGATCATATAGAGAGTTATCACGGGCCTAAACGTAAAGCCAACAGATTTATCGGCAGAGCAGCAAGCACTAACGATGACCAAGGACAATGGCTAAATGCAGAGGACTGGATCGTGGCTGAGCAATTAGTACCAAAATATTCAGGTAAGTACATCATTGATTTTCAGCGTCCTATTGGTAGAGTTTATCATCCAGACGGAACGATTACTGAAAACGTCTCTCGCGCTTTTGTTCAAAGGGATGTTGACGGAACGCTTAATTCCGGTTATCCGGTAGTAAATAGTCGCACTTTATCGCGATTGCAGGGGAGTAATGGCAATGAATAATACTTATAAACTTGAGATCGGATTAGAAAAATTCAATTTTGATATCTACGCTGAACCTCCCGAAGATCCATTGGGGGAATTTTCCGACTTTGAAATGGGATTAAGGCGTTTCTTTTTTGAATACAATCATCTGGTTTTATGGAAAATAGGAGAAGAAAAAATCCAAGTTTGTTTGGAGCCGGACATCTGTTTGATTTGGGATAAACTACCATTACAAATTGCCGAGCTATCGGAAGGTAAAAAAATCGAAATTACGTTTGCTGAAAGTTGCTGCATAACTATCAAATTAGTACCCGCTGGCAATAAAATTAACTGCACTTTGATCAAGTTTGGATCTTCATACTGGGAAAAGCAGTTTGAGTGCGCTCGCGCTCAAGTATTAGATGCGCTGAGAGGATTTTTGAGTGAAGTCATGCAGCTAGCAGTAGGCAAGGGTTTCATCACAGCCCAGGAGAAGGAGGAGTTTATTAGTCCGGCTTTTTCTGGCAATATCGATGCTGTGATATTGAGCAATTAGTTGGTTTTTTGGGTTTTTTGGGCGATCGCACCTAACTCTTAATTTATCTTTTAGCCATTTATATATAAATTTTATATTTAACTTAGTAAAGTGTTTTGGGCGATCGCACCTAACTCTTAATATTTATCTTACGAATATTTTAACCGCAGATGATGTACGGGCGGGACGCCCGTACCACGGTTTAGCTTGTTTGCATTTTACTCTTCTTCTGAGTCCTCAACTTTAGACTCTTTGGCTTTCTGTCGAATCTGCTTGAGTTCTTCTTTTGGCTTCCAGTTGCTTTTGGGAGTTAGTCTGTACACGTCAGTACGTCCCCTACGCTGTTCCTTCAGTATTAAACCCGCATCACATAGAGTTTTGAGGGCATATTGGGCTTTTCTGACGCTCATATGACAGATTTCTGCTGTTTTCTTCAGTTTAGCAAAACACTCACCGTGGAGTTTTCCTCCTGTCCTGCGAACCACATGGGCATAGAGCCGGAACTCGTAGGGGTCTAGACCGTACTCGTCCAGGTCTGAATGGACAAGCGGCAGGGGTGAGTCATTTTTGGGATTCTTATCCGTGGGCTGGGGGGGCTGTTTAGGCAAGTCATCCCCCAAAAAAATCTTCTCTGTTAGCAACTCATCCCAGTCTTCCCCGTCATCTTGGGGATTTTTTTCGCTCGACATATGTTTTATGTGCATGAGTCAAATGTGCATCAAGTGCATATGTTAACATATGCACTTGATGTCTATCTAATATGCACTTGATGCGTAAGTTAGGTTATGTATTTATAGTTATTTTTTTAAGTATCTAAAAGGTATTTCCTTGATAAGGTATTACACTTGCGGTCATGCATTTATTTTTGCTATAGACTCCTGCACGTAATCTTGCCAATTCAGATCAAAGGTGTTACAGTTTTAAAATAGAAAACAAAACGCCCCCAGACTTGCAGGTCGTGAGGACGCTCTAATTTTCTATTTTTCGTAAAATCGAATCTTACAGTGGCTGCGCTGGTGTGCATCAGGTCACTTTAAAGATTCTCTTGTTCTTTAGACATTTACAAACATGGTAACACAAAATCCGCTTTCGCTACTAGACAAGCTGTCCAAGCATCCTCGTGGTTTGGAGCTAGCTTATCTGGTTTATCAGCTTCATCAAGATAGTCAAAGGCAGACACAGCAAGATATTCGGCTGGTTGCTATCGCCTTGAGCCTAGCCAAGCGTCAAGGTATAAAAGACAGACCGTACTTCAAAGGTATGGCTAATGACGAGATTCGTAAGTGGATAGATCGGCACTCTCCCAAGCAGGAAACTACCTAAGAACCAAATAGCCCAGACAGCAGTCAGTCAGTTTACTGGCTGGCTTAGCTGTATCTCATCTACTTGTTGTAATTCCTGGTATCAATCCACCCAACAATTAGTCAAAGAAGCTAATGGCTAACATCCAAATTTCTGAAAACAGACAACTCATTGAGCAACTTGAAATAGCACTCTCTACTCAAGCAAACTTGTACCGCATTTTGCTTGAAAAGATGGAAGCCAAAGACACGCTTATCGAATTGCTTCAAATTGAGAAGCAACAAATTAGCTATGAAAAACTAGAACTGCAACAAGAGCGAGATAACTTACAAGATGAAAACCTTGAATTACGACAAGAGGTAGATTTATTGAAAGATGAGAACCTTGAATTGCGACAATTAGCAAATCCCTATTCGCAAGATGGTCTTTCAATTGAAGACTCTTTTGACGAGGAATATTAAACAGGGATGTAGGTAAATTCATCAAAAGGGCGATCGCCCTTCCATCCCAAAAATAGGACAATGGTAAAGGGCGATCGCACTTTAGCCTAAAATTTTTTACTCACCAAACCTATGAGTACAATTCGTTTAGAACTAGCTGAATATCTAAAGAGTCGAGGTTTCACGCCTGACAGCTTGGTAGAAGTCATCCCCGAAACAGTAAATCCTCAAACCATCTACCAACTCATAGAAAAACCCGAAAATCTGCGCCAGATAGACTTATCCCTCCTAGCTACCGTAATCGATGGTTTGAGCCAACTAAATGGTTTTCCTGTCGGTATCTCAGAAGTGCTGATACTTTTCCCTGATATTTCTGACGAAGAGTTGGAAAACTCAGCTTGGCGCGAACTTTACCTAGAAAGTGAAATTCCCCCCTACGATTGGGGAGATGTAAACCCCATGACACTCGGCAAACCCGTGCGCTATGTGTCTGGGGTAGGTTGCGTTATTACCGAAGAAGAAGGGTAGAAAAATCCAGTGACTGATATATTATTAACCCTCCGGGATATTGTACTGGTTGATTTCGCCCCTCAAATACCTCCATTTCACGAACAGCAAGGAAAACGTCCTGCTTTAGTCGTCGGAATGCCAAGTCAAACAGGTACAATACGGTTTCCGCTGGTAATTGTTGTGCCAATCACCAGACAATCAGGAAATTGGACTGCACAAAATCCCATTTTATACCCAAGTCTTCCGGCAGGAGTGGGAAATCTAATTTCCGACTCGACATTGTTGCTGGATCAAATACGCGCTGTAGATATGCGACGAGTATCGCGCTATCTTGGCAGTTTAACCCCCGAAGAGTATCAGCCGATCGCCAATGGACTAAAAGCTCTATTCAATTTTTCAATTATTCCTTAACTACTTAACAGCTTATCGCGCAGATGCTGAATGCGATCGTACAATCTCCGCCCATTCTTCAACCCGCGGAGGCGGGTTTTGCTTGTGTAGACGCGGTTTCAACCGCCGAGTTTAATGATTTTGCTTGTTTTTGCTCCAAAAACTCAGCAAAGTCCCGGACTTCTGCCACTAATTCATCAGATAAATTATCTAACACAGACATTAACTGTTCTCGAACTCCCGTAATTTTGCGGGCAGATTTCACTAATTGCAACTGATGCGGATAAACCGTCTCAACGCCGATAGTTTCCATAAATGATTCTGGTTCATCCTGAGTTGCAGTCACAAAATCTCCGCCAACTTCCGCTTTCACCCATCCGCCAAATAACTCGACTAAATATGCTTCACCGTTTTTGAATATCTCAACAATTGCGCCGGCTGTTTCTGGCGGCGCAATTCCCCCATCCGTGAGGGTGATAGGTTCGGTTAAACTCACTGCATCGAATAACTGAAATTTACTCATTGCTGTCTCCCAAATCGTCATAGAGTATTCAAACCGCAGATGCACGCCGATGAACAAATTCCCAAACTTCTGCAATTCATCAGCGTTTATCTGCGTGCATCTGCGGTTAAAAACTCCCCTCAATTCTGTGACAACAAGCTTAATGACCTAACAGCTTATCGCGCAGATGCTTAATTCGATCGCGCAACTTACCAGCCTCCTCAAACTCCAACTTCTTCGCCGCCGCCTTCATCTGCGTCTCCAAGCGCCCGATTAACTGAGGAATCTCGTCTAAAGATAACTCGTTTACCTGTTCGTAAACCTCCTCCAACTGCTGCGAGTTCAGCTTGCGCGACACATCCAGAAACGCCAGAATCGCGTTAGTCGATCGCTTTTTCGCGATCGGCTGCGGCGTAATCCCGTGCATCTTATTGTACGCTAGCTGAATCCCCCGGCGGCGATCGGTTTCGTCGATCGCCTTAACCATACTGTCAGTCAAATTATCGGCGTACAAAATAGCCTGTCCCTGCACGTGACGCGCCGCCCGCCCAATCGTTTGAATCAAAGAACGTTCCGATCGCAAAAACCCCTCTTTATCCGCATCCAAAATCACCACCAGCGAAACTTCCGGCAAATCTAAACCTTCCCGCAGCAAGTTAACGCCAATCAACACATCAAACTTACCATCCTGCAAATCTTGGATAATTTCAATCCGTTGAATTGACTGAATTTCCGAGTGCAAATACCGGACTCTAATCGCCCTTTCCTGCAAATATTCAGTTAAATCTTCCGCCATTCGCTTCGTCAAAGTCGTCACCAAAACTCGCTCGTCCCGAGTGACTCTCTGCTTGATTTCCCCCAACAAATCGTCAATTTGTCCTTCCGTCGGGCGAACAAAGATTGTCGGATCGACTACTCCCGTAGGGCGAATTACTTGCTCGGCAACTCTCCCTTCCGAAATTTCCATTTCCCAATTCCCAGGAGTCGCAGAAACAAAGATGCACTGATTCTCTCTTCCCCAGAATTCCTCTGCTTTTAACGGACGGTTATCGGCAGCACTTGGCAAGCGAAAACCATGCTCGATCAATACTTTTTTCCGCGCTTGGTCGCCGTTGTACATTCCCCGAATTTGCGGCACTGTGACGTGGGATTCATCTATTACCAACATCCAATCTTTCGGGAAATAATCAATCAAACATTCCGGCGGTTCTCCCGCATTTCTGCCTGCTAAATGCCGCGAATAATTCTCAACTCCGTTGCAGTATCCCACCTCGCGCAGCATTTCCAAATCGTAGCGAGTGCGCTGTTCTATTCGCTGCGCTTCTAATAGTTTGCCTTCTTTTTCAAATTCTACCAGTCGGTCTTCTAATTCAAGTTCTATGCCTTGGCAAGCTGCCTCTAGTTTATCATCGGCGGTTACAAAGTGGCGCGCTGGATAAATATTTAAAGCCGTTGTACTTGCCAGGATTTTACCTGTTACGGGGTCAACGTAGCGAATGGCATCGATTTCGTCGCCGAAGAATTCGACGCGAATAATTCGATCTTCGTAGGCGGGGCCAATTTCTACAACGTCGCCTTTGACGCGAAATTTGCCTCTGCCTAAATCTATGTCGTTGCGGCTGTATTGGACGTTGACTAAATCTCGCAAAACTTGCCGCTGGTTGACTTGCATTCCTACTTGCAAAGGAATCGCAGCTTTCAGGTATTCTGCGGGCATTCCCAAACCGTAGATGCAGCTAATTGATGCTACGACAATTACGTCGCGGCGTTCAAAGAGCGATCGCGTGGCGGAGTGTCGCAGCATATCAATCTCGTCGTTAATTGCTGCGGTTTTTTCAATGAAAGTATCGCTGACGGCGATGTATGCTTCCGGCTGGTAGTAGTCGTAATAACTGACAAAGTATTCGACTGCATTGTTGGGGAAAAAATTACGCAGTTCGTTGCACAGTTGAGCAGCCAAGGTTTTGTTGTGTGCTAAGACTAAGGTTGGTCTACCAATTTTTTCGATCGCCGAGGCAATGGTGAAGGTTTTGCCCGTGCCTGTGGCGCCGAGTAACGTTTGAAATCGATCGCCCGCTGCGATGCCTTTGACGAGTTGGGCGATCGCTAGCGGTTGGTCGCCCGTGGCCTGGAAGGGCGCTTGCAATTGAAAAGATGCTGCCGCAGTTACCATAGGAAAATGTCGCTATTACCGATAAATTTTAACAAAAATGTAGAGATTCTGCAATCTTGTTAACAAAAAAGTTAAACTTTATAATATTATTTTAATTATCGACCGCAATAGAAAGCAGAAAGCCCAGAAAAGCAGTTGTCCGAACCCAGCAATCAGCAAGGAATAAAAAATATGGCTCTCACACCCAAAGATAAAGTCAAAGCGAGCGCCCGCGGCAGCAAAGGCACTACCAAGGCCCTACCACCCGCCAGCGAAGCCAAATCAGCGGGAATCCAACTCTACAAGCCGCAACTGCTCCATGACAACCGCCCCGTCGGCCCAAACGATTTTACCATTAGCGAGACAGTCTCGATCTCGGGGAATCGCCCGATCGGCGCTAGCACCCTGCACCTCAGCGAAACCTACGGCACTGTAGGCAATCGCCCCATCGAAGCCAGCGACTTTGAAGTGGTGGCTACACTCGGCAGACGCCCGATCGGCTCCAGCGCCATGCAAGTCAGCGAAATGTTCAGTATGTCCGGTGCGCGCCCTATTGCCATGAGCACTCTGCATATCGATGAAGTTTACTCCACAATGGGAGGCAACCGACCAATTGCTTCCAACGAGATTGACGATAGCTCAACCTTAATGGGATTTTTAGATTAATTAGTCATTGGTCAAACAGGTCATTAGTCATTGGTCATTAGTCATTAGTTTTTCACTGTTAGCCAATGACTAATAACACATTTCTAAAGAAGTTAATGAAGAACAAATTTACAATTTTGAATACTCGAAATAAATTTATTTAATATTCCCAATTTCAACAATATTTTCGCCATTTTTAAATAACTCAAGTGCGTCAGGAAAAGCACGATTCATTCAGTTGACAGTTGACAGTTGACAGTTGACAGTTGACAGATGAGTGCGATCTCTACCTAAAAGGAAGAGGATTGGAGTAATGAATAGTTTTCTTTTAATTTCTCCCGATCAGGAAGAGGCTTTAAACTAATTCTTTCTGGTAAAAATGCGCTGCAAATCTTGATTTGTAATGTTGCCACAGGTTAACCAAAGAATTTGAGGCGGGTTGCCAAGGCGAATTACTAAATCAACAAAATCCCTATCCTTAGTTATGATAACTGTGTCCGATCCGTTGGCACGAGCTGCATTAAATATCTCAAGATCCTGAGCATCCCGTAACCCAAGCTCTTGCAATGTAACAGCACTGACACCGAATGTTTCGGTTAACCATGTCGCCAAACTAGGAGGCAATTGAGCATTTAACCAGAAAATCATACTGCTATCCTGGGAAAATCAATGCTGAGAGATGCAAAAAGCAGACACGCTTGAATGTCTTCGGGTTCCAAATCAGGAAAGTCAGCCAGAATCTCGCTAGGGGTTATATTGTCTGCTAGAGTTTCTAAAATGTCGAAGAAAGCGAATTCTCATGCCACGAATACAGGGGCGTCCACCACATTTACCAGGTGTTTGAGTAATTCTAGCGAGCAAAGCAGTTCTATCCATCATATCTTGAATCCCTATTTTTCACATATTATTATAGTGATCCTAATTGACTAATGACTAATGACTAATGACTAATGACTAATGATTACTGTCCCAGGTCAACTGTCAACTGTCCCAGGTCAACTGTCAACTGTCCCAGGTCAACTGTCAACTGTCCCAGGTCAACTGTCAACTGTTGTCAACTGTCCCAGGTCAACTATCAACTGTCCCAGGTCAACTGTTGTCAACTGTCCCAGGTCAACTATCAACTGTCACGGACGCTGATATTTACTTAGTAAATCAGCAAAGTGCTTGTAATCCAAAGGCTTTCTCAAATACTCCGCCGCCCCCAATTCCAAACCCTGATTTTTGTCGTCCAAAAAAGTCAACATAATGACCGGAATATTAGCTAAATCCGGATCGGCTTTCAAAGCAGAAAGCACCGCCCAGCCGTCCATGCTTGGCATCATCACGTCCAGAGTAATTGCATCCGGGAGCATCTCTTTAGCCAACTCCAATCCCGCTTCACCGCTAGCCGAGGAGATCACCCGAAATCCTTCTTTCGACAAACAGCGGCCGATCAAATCCCGCGAGTCCGGATCGTCGTCAATCACCAGCACAGTAGCAGCATCGGGAAGTTCCAGCGGTTTCGACGATCGCACTTCCACGAGATTCTTTGCTGTTGCCGGGACTATACTGGTATCTAAGCTCGAGGAAGAATTGACTGATTCTTCCGCTACTCGATCGCCCTTGGCTCCTTTTTCCCTTTTCATCATCATCGGTAAGCGGATCGTAAAAGTAGAACCGCATTCAAACTCGCTCTCAACCTTAATATCCCCGGCCATCATCTGGCAAAACTTCCGGCTAATTGTCAGCCCCAAACCCGTGCCCCCGTACTTGCGGGTGGTGGAATCGTCCGCTTGCGCGAAAGCTCCGAACAGTCTCGACACCTGATCGTCTGTCATTCCGATACCCGTATCGGTGACTTGGAAAACGATCGCAGCATTTTCGCGCCCAGGGGGAGTTGCCGCAATTTCCTCGGCATTTCCCACCAGCAAAACTTCCCCTTCTTCCTTCCAAACATTAATCGTAATTTTGCCTCTATCGGTAAACTTAGCAGCATTGCTCACTAAATTCAACAGCCCTTGCCGCAGCTTCGAGGAATCAGCGTAAATAGTGCCGATATCGCGATCGCAATTGACACTCAAAGTGTTGCCATTTTTTCCGAGCAGCGGTTGAACTGTAGTCACAACCTGAGCGACCAAATTCAACACATCGACAGTCTCCAGGAAAAGAGTCATCTTTCCTGCTTCAATTTTAGAAATATCCAGGATGTCACTAATAATGTTCAGCAACTGCTTGCCGGCCATATTAATGCTTGCCAAATCCATCACAAACTCTTCTTCGCCGAGTTCGATCGCCTCTTCTTGCAGCAGCTCGCTGTAGCCGATAATCGCATTTAGGGGCGTCCGCAACTCGTGAGTCATATTTGCCAAAAAAGTGCTTTTCGCCCGGTTGGCAGCTTCCGCAGCGTTCTTAGCAACTTCCAATTCGCGCGATCGCTCTTCTAGCTGTCGTTGTCGCACTTCCAAACCTTTGAGCAAACTGCTAATTTGCTGAGCCATTGTATTGAGAGTAGAAGATAGCACCCCGATCGCGTCATTTGACATCACAGGCGATCGAGCCGTCAAATCACCGCTCGCCATCTGTTGGGCAGTTTTCCGGAGCAAGCCGAGATTGCGAATAATTGCCGATACCGACACACAAGCTACTATTCCCGCGATCGAACTCAAAACAAAAGCCCCGATCAGCCAATTTTGAGTGCGGCTCGCCACCAATAGAGTTCGATCTACCAGAGCCGCGATTGCCGCCTCCGGAGTCCCCCCCGCGGCTGAGGCTGCCTGTATTGCCAGCACATAGTTTTTCATCTCCCCAGCAGCCATCCACCCGACGCCTGCTGCCATCCAAGCAATCAGTACCAAGATGACAAACAGTCCCATCAAAGAAGCCCCACTTCCCAGAGAAATCTGCTTCGGAGTCAGTGCCGCCGCCCAAGGGTAGCTTTTGAGAAAAGGATCTGGCTGCACGGGCGCGCCGGAATTCCAAATCTCATCAATTTGACCGTCCGATCGCACCTTACCAATCCGCACTGTTTTCCAGGTATGCTGCGTTTGGGCATCTATTTTTACGATGCCCGAAGGCGCTGCAAACTCAATATTTTTAGCAGCCGCCCTAACTTTAACCGCATCTATCGAACCAGCTTTTTCTACAGCTTGCTTCCACAGATAAACGCCCAAATAAGCCGCTTCGATCGGGTCATCCGTGACTCGATTTTCCCCGTATTTAGCTTGATAAGCCTTGACAAATTTCCGATTTTCTGGTGTATCCACCGTTTGAAAATAGTTCCAAACCACCAGATGTCCGGCAATGTTGGACGGCCCGATCGCGCGCACTTCCTCTTCTGCTACGCTAACCGACATCACCGGCAAATCCTCTGGTTTCAAGCCAGCTTCCCGCAGGTGAAGGAAAAAAGCCACATTGCTGTCGCCGTTAAGAGTGTTGAGAATCGCATCCGGTTTCACTGCTAAAATATGTGCGATCGCCTCGTCCACGTCCATCGAACCCAGCGGCAGATACACTTCCCCCGCCAACTCTCCACCGAGTGCCGCCAGTTGAGCTTTCACAATCCTATTTGCCGTGCGGGGAAAGATATAATCCGAACCCAAAAGGAAAATTTTGCGCTTCCCCTGAGCCAGCAAGTAATTCACCCCAGGTACAATCTGTTGGTTCGGGGCGGCACCAGTATAAAAAATATTGGGACACTGTTCTAGCCCTTCATACTGCACCGGATAAAACAGCAACCCGTTGCTGATCTCAAAAGCCGGCAGTACAGCCTTGCGGCTCGCCGAAGTCCAACAGCCAAATACCACTGCCACTTGAGATTCTAGGAGCAATTGCTTAGCTTTTTGAGCAAAAGTCTGCAAATCGCTGGCTCCATCTTCTATCACCGCTTTTAGTGGGCGTCCGAGTACCCCTCCCGCAGCATTAATTTCCTCTACAGCCAACAGCGTCGCATCTTTAACAGAAATTTCGCTGATGGACATCGTGCCCGTCAGCGAATGCAACACGCCTATTTTGATCGGCTCACGAGTTGGGCCGGCTGCTTCGAGGGGGTGACTGATCTTTGCTCCCATACGGTTTTAGATACTTTTTACTAATAACTGAAATTTTAGTTCAATCCTGCGGGAGTCTAGCCCGGAGGTTAACTCTGGTTTAGCAGATTATTTAAGCCGATCGCCACAAAACTTGAGAATTGCTGCCTCCTGTTGATTTTTACCGTCAAACCTCCCTGCATTGACTTAATTCTCCACTAACCTGTCGCCCATTTCTCTGTTGAGCTTTTACCGATGTCTAAACAGCCTCACTCAACAAACCGCAGCACCCACTTATACCCTTTCTCACTCATATGAGGTACAGGTTTAGATTTTAGATTTTAGATTTTAGATTTTAGATTGGGGGATTGAGGGATTGAGAGAGCGAGCAGGCCAATACCTCATATGAGTGAGAACTGCTATATGCGATCGTACCCTATAAAAAATTCTCCCCGTCGAGCGCTCTGTGACGCTCTCCTCGCTCCCTCTCATTTCCCCAACTCATTTACCAGATAGCAGCGTGCCAGTCACCAAGTAATTTCACCCACTCACCTACTATTCCCCTGTGCCGATCTCGCTTCAGGCAGATTCAACTCTCCGTAATTTCTCTTAGTATAGTGCCCTCAATCACAAAGTCATACACTTTTACCACCCCCCTCTATCCCTTCAGGCAGAGGAAACACTCTGTGATTTCCCTTACGATTGATTTAAGGTTAATCAATTTTTAGTAACCTCGTTGAAAATAAATTTTGCAAACAAATAGGGTGAAGACTAATGAATATTGAAGAAAACGCGACCCCGACAGTCAGCGACTCTCAGGTCACGCTACCAAAATCCAGGGAAAAATTGCTCGGTGAGGTAACGGAAAAAGCCCTGAGCCAGCACAAACAAGAAAATGCTCAAACTCTGCGTGCAGTCGAGCAGTTGAAGGAAGAACTTCAGCACAAAATAGACGAAGAATGTCATCAAAAGCTAGATTAAAACTAATACCGTTTGGTTCTGGGTGTGGGTAAGATACAGTCTTGTTCGCACCATTATTTTTAATCAATAAATTAGACATATTTTGATTTATAATATGAAAAAAAATACTTACTTCATTCATTTATCCATAAAATCAGGCTAAAAACTTTAGCTTAATAAAAATAATAATTAAATATAGCCTAGTCTCAGAAAGATTCGCGGACGTTTGGGGTAATCGCTAATCAAAGAAAAAGGCAATCAATAAAAAGCTTGGCTCGTTTAAAAGTTGGTGTCGTTCCAATTACCCATTACCATACATACCTCATCTTTGTGAGAACTGCTATCAAACATTTTAAATTA
Source organism: Microcoleus sp. bin38.metabat.b11b12b14.051 (assembly GCF_013299165.1). Classification (NCBI taxonomy): domain Bacteria; kingdom Bacillati; phylum Cyanobacteriota; class Cyanophyceae; order Oscillatoriales; family Microcoleaceae; genus Microcoleus; species Microcoleus sp. bin38.metabat.b11b12b14.051. The sequence goes on along the minus strand of NZ_JAAFKD010000038.1, from coordinate 17,988 downwards.
TTTTGAGCTTCATAAAAACAATTCTTTGCCCGTGGGTGTCTGTAGGCGGAGTTTTTGGAGGCAAAACATGAGAGCAGTTAGCTGTTTAGGTGAAAAACGCTCAACCGAAAACTAGCAGTCCATCCCCAACTCAACAATAACTTTTGCAGATATATTATTCCCTATTCCCTATTCCTTATTGCTGATATCCGTTAAATCCTTTAAATAGCCTACACCGAGCTTTGCCCTAGTTTCTTCCTACAGGTAGAGTGCAAGGCGATGCCTTGTTACCTATGATGAATTCAAGTAAGAAATGTCAAATTAGATACAGATAAGGAGAAACCCATGAGCATTGAAGATAGAGCTAAGGCAACTGCTAAAAACATCGAAGGCGCTGCTCAAGAAGCCCTAGGCAACGTCACTGGCGACCCCAAGGATAAAGCTGAAGGCAAAATCAAGCAAAAACAAGCTGAAGCCAGCCACACAGTCGAAGATGTCAAAGACGAGATCAAAAAGAAAATAGACTGAGCCTAATACTCATTGAGAGGGTCGAAAAAACTGACTCTCTCAACTCTTAAAAAACTTTTGAAAATGGAGGAAAAAAGGTGAGCTTATTGCAGCAGAGTCGCAAAATAATTGCGGGCATAATCTTAGTTTTGATCCTGGCTGTTAATACTGCGTGCACGCCCGGGGTTTCAGCCCAAAAACCGACTAATGCACCTGTAGCCATTGGTGGCAGCCAAGGTTATTACGCCCAATTAGAACGCGGTAATACGGCCGCAGGTCAAGATTTTGGTCAATGGGTGACAAAGACTGCTAAAGGTCTGGTTCAGGATGCTTACGTGCGAGACAACAACAAGTTGGGAGTTGTCATCACCCCTGAAGTCCGTCCTACAGAAGTCAAAGATTTGGCTAAATCTTTAGCTCAAGGTTTCCACCGCAACTTCCCCAACCAAGATGTAAGTGTTTTGGTTTACGCTCCTGACAAAAAACTGATTTTAACTGCCAAGTACGACCAGCAATCAAATCAAATTGAATACAATTCTTGAGTTGGTTGGAAAGCTTAAATCCTAGCCGCGTGGCGGCTTAATATTCCGCAGTTTTTGGCAGGAAATAATTTTCTGTGCGATACGAAAAACTTTTGTAGATGGGAAAAAAACATCATGAGTAGCAGCGATAATTACAAGCGTCAAATTATGAGCGATTTGGCCCAAGGCGATCGAGAAATGATGCCGGAAACAACCGGGGAAGAGTACGAAAATTTTGACGATTTTGCTCAGAGAACTTCGCCGGATCAGCGTAAAGCATTATTCGGGCGTTCTTTGAATCACGACTCTCTACCGCCGGGACAGTTAGAACCGGAATTGCAAAAGGCGATCGCCCAAATTAAGCCGAACGAACGCGATGACGTAGCTCGGGAATTCTTTAAGCAGTTGGATAAGAGAGGATTGAAGGATCGCCAGTTGGAAAAGCAGCTAGGACTTTCTACACACCACGCCAGCCGCATGACTGCTGATGATGTTACCAAGCTCGCCTCGTTTACCTATCACAATCACCCTGATATTTTCCGAGAAGTGCTGGCAGAACAGCCGAGTTTGATGAAGTTTTTGGGCAATCCAGTAGTTGCAGGTATTTTGGGAATAGTTGCTGCTAAATGGCTCAACAGCCGTAAATAATCTCGGAAGGACTAAAGTCCTCACTACAAACCTTTTTGATGGCGCCAATAATTTCGGAAGGACTAAAGTCCTCACTACAAACCTTTTTGATAGCGCCAATAATTTCGGAAGGACTAAAGTCCTCACTACAAACCTTTTGGATGGCGTTTGTAGTGAGGGCTTGAGTCATGAATTTTTTATGATAATTCAAGTTCTTGCTACAAACTACTCGCTGCAATATCATACTAAATTCCGAGAGTTTCAATTTTAATTACGCCGCTGGTTGCTGTTGGCGTGAGGAAAATCTGCTGCCAATTATCCGCTCCGAATTGGCGATCGCCAATTACTAATTATTGCTCGTACATAAAAATATCTGCACAGCAGTCAACTGCCCTACACCTGACACTCCGCAAAATTAAATGTAGGATTAAGTGTTGCCGTGAATCAGAAAAAAAAGATGAACGTATCCACTATTTGGCGAAAATTCCGCAGCCAGCAAGCTTTCTGCTTGGCTGCACTCCTGGCAGGTTGCCTTGTATTTATCGGTTGTTCCCCCGCCCAGTCAGCGGGTGGTAATTCCGTCGATCCCAAGTTTAAAGAGCAAGTCTTGCAGGTGATCCGCGAAAACCCGCAAGCCATCGTAGATTCGGTACAAGCGTACCAGCAACAGCAGCAGCAGTCTCTCAAAGCAGCGCAGGAGTCTTTTTTGCAGACGATGAAAACTAATCCCAAATCGGCGATCGGGGATGCTCCTACCACGGGTTCGGCTTCGCAGCAAATTGTACTTTTAGAATTTTCTGACTTTCAATGTCCGTTTTGCGCGCGCGCTCACGATAATGTCAAGCAGTTTATGGCAAAACATCAGGACAAAGTTACTTTAGCTTACAAGCATTTTCCCTTGACTTCGATTCACCCTCAAGCGCTGCCAGCAGCTAAAGCAGCTTGGGCTGCTCAACAGCAGGGAAAATTCTGGGAATATTACAGCGCTTTGTTTGAAGGGCAGAAACAGTTAGGGGAGCCATTTTACGGGGCGATCGCCCAAAAGCTGAATCTCAAATTAGATAAATTCAACAGCGATCGCAACAGCCCCGCTGCCGAAGCCGCCATTCAGAAAGATGTGCAACTCGCCCAACAACTGGGCATCGAAGGCACTCCTTTCTTTATTATGAACGGCAAAACTTTCTCCGGCGCAGTCGAGCTTTCTGAGATGGAAAATATTCTCGCCAGTCTCTCCAAATAACAGGGACAAAAACAGGAGAAAGTAAGTTGTTCTGTGTTTTAAAGTTTTTGTTGCCATCTAAATCCTGCGTCAGTTAAGATTGGTTCCCAGGCTGGTGTCTGGGAACACTAAAAAAGCGAATAAGTATCAGGAAGTTCGGCAGCAAATTGTTAAACGGATGTAATGGATGTAAGGTAGGTCGCCAAACAGGCTTTAGTTATGCTTATTGACAATAGACTTTTGGCAAAAATAGCTAGGAACAGGCAGGAGAGCCTGTTCCTAGCTATTTTTTTATGTGGAACAGGCAAACTCAGATAAGTGTTCAACTAAGTAACATCATCTCCCACTGCGATCGGAGATACAGTCTGATAGGTTTGTAGTGGATCGGACATAATGTCCGATCCATTACAAAAAAATGGAAGAATTTGCTCTTCCATTTTTTAATAAAAACTATTCGTCCTAAGTGCAAACACTTTTCTGATTAGTAATTCACCAGACGCGATCGAATTTTTGATTAGACAGCAGCCAACTCAGGAGTCGGGCGCTTGCTGTGGCGGATACCTTCGATCGCACCTGCGTAATCCTTCGCCTTAAACACAGCAGAACCCGCGACGATCGCATTTGCGCCCGCTTCCAGAACCTGCCAAGTATTGTTTCCCTTCAAACCGCCATCAACTTCAATCCAAGGATCGAGGCCTCTCTCGTCGCACATTTGGCGCAGCTTGCGAATTTTCGGCACCATAGTCGGGATAAAACTTTGACCACCAAAGCCCGGATTGACGCTCATAATCAGCACCAAATCGCAAAGTTCCAGCACGTGATCGATCAACTCCAGCGGCGTCGAAGGATTCAGCACCACACCAGCCATTTTGCCCAATTCCCGAATTTGACCCAGGGTGCGGTGCAAGTGAGGCGAAGCATTGTGCTCGGCGTGCACCGAAATAATGTCAGCACCAGCCTTAGCGAAGTCCTCGACGTACTTCTCCGGCTCCACAATCATCAGGTGGACATCCAGCGGCTTGGTAGTTACGGGGCGAATTGCTTCGACAATCAGCGGCCCGATAGTAATATTAGGAACAAAGCGACCGTCCATCACATCTACGTGAATCCAGTCAGCCCCAGCTCGATCGACAGCCTGAATCTCTTCTCCGAGACGGCTAAAATCGGCGGATAATATTGATGGAGAAATAACGATCTGTTTTTGGGATTGGGTCATGGCTAAGTCTGTTCTCCTGTCTCCTGTGGTGTATCCAGTTTATCAAAATACGGCGATCGGGGCTCAAAGTTGTAAATAATCGGTGGGGACAGGTTTAGCGGAAAAACTCGGCCTTGAACCCACAATTTTTGTGCAAAACCCGCTCCGCTCTCCGAATTTGGGTTTAGGATAGAATTTTTACCTCTAACAAATAAAGTTTTGTCCAAAACTAGACCTGCTGCAAATTTTCAGTAGCGAATTATGAAAAATACAGATCCCTTAGACAATCCCGAACTCGATCGGGCAAGCCTGTTTGTACTAATGATCCCAGTCATCGGGTTTTTCCCCGCCCTGTGGAATCTTTACCGCCGTCAGGGCAGCCCCGAACGCAAAGCCGTCAGCCGCTTGGCAATTGCTCTTGCTTTTAGTTGGCTCTTAGGACATATTCTTTTAGAAGCGGTGGCGATTTCTGCGGAATCTCCGGCACTTCCCATGTTATTAATGAGTAGCCTGCTGACAACCAGCTATTTCATCGTTGCTGTGGGACTGATGGTTCGCCTCTGGAAGCGTCAACCGCTATGGTTGCCCGGAATTAGCCGCGTAGCCGAGCAAGTGGTGGGCAAACATTTATCATAATTTAGGGTTCTTTTAAGCCCCTACCGTATTGATTAGAGTGCGTCTTCAGCTTGATACTACATATTGCCATTATGTTTTTTATTTTTGTTGTGTGTGAGGAAGCCAGTGCCAGTTCAAAAAACTCCTAATCAAGACCCTATCAAACAATCAACTGCTCAACCTTCAACCAAAAAATCGCACCCGGCGCATCGGGGCCGTTGGCTGGGTTTTGGTTTTGGTTTGGCTGGAGTAGCCATGCTCTCAGCCACAGCCGGAGCGCTGCTAGCCGTCTCCCTTTCCACAACGCCACTCCAGCAACAAAAGTTGACTCCTGAAGAAGCGGCAGTATTTTCTCAAGGAGACATGGCAAAACTCAGCATGAAAATGCCGGAGCTGACTCGCCCAGTTAATATTTTAGTTTTAGGACTTAAGGTTCTGAGTTCAGACCTCGACGGCCATCCCGATAAGCATCAGGGATACGATGTCTGGCAAAACTCTTTCAAGGGGTTAACTGATACCATGCTATTGGTGAGGTTTGACCCTCAAAATAAAAAGTTAAGCGTGCTTTCGATTCCGCGAGACACCCGCACCTATGTTGAAGGTAGGGGTGTGGTGAAAATCAACGAAGCTAATTACTACGGCGGGCCGGCTTCGTCAGCGAAGTCAGTCAGCGGGCTTCTCGGCGGGGTGGGAATTGACCGTTATGTCACAGTTAATGTTCAAGGTATCAAAAGTTTGGTAGATGCCCTTGGCGGCATTACTCTCAATGTCCCTAAAGACATGAAGTATACCGATGAAAGCCAGCATTTATATATTGATTTAAAGGCCGGCAAGCAGCATCTCAACGGCGAACAAATCGTGCAATATTTGCTTTACCGGCACGACGATTTGGGCGATATCGGGCGGGTGCAGCGCCAGCAATTGTTGATGCGGGCTTTTGTGGAAGACCAAGTTAATGTTGGTTTGCTGTCTCGCTTGCCGAAAATTTTGTCGGTGATTCAGTCTCACATTGACACGAATTTGAGTATAGAAGAATTGGTGGCTTTGGCTGGTTTTGCTACTCAAACCGATCGCGCTGGCGTACAGATGTTGATGGTTCCCGGGAAATTCAGCGATCCTAAGGACTACAAGGCAAGTTTTTGGCTGCCAGACCAAAATGGCATCGAAACTCTGGTAGCAGAGCATTTTGACTTCGGCCAAAATACTTGGAAAATTGATAATGTTGATTCGACTTTCCTGAAGGTGGCGATTCAAGACAGTACGGGCGATCGATCGGCGGTTGAAGATTTTGTGAAGACTTTAACTCGCGCAGGCTATCGGAATGTTCAGGTTTCTAGAACTTGGTCTGAACCCCTAGACGTAACTACGATTGTAGCTCAAGACGGCGACATTAAAGGTGCTCAAGCGATTCGCCAGTCTTTGGGTTTTGGAGAGGTGCTGGTTGAGAGTACCGGTGCTTTGCAGTCGGATGTGACAATCAGATTGGGTAAGGATTGGTTGAGTAAAAAAACTCAGTCAGGCGGAGACTTTAAGTCTTTTTAAACTGGGTTTTCAACGCGGTATGTGTAGGGACACAGCACTGCTGTGTCCTCTTTTTTTGTATGTGTAGGGACACAGCACTGCTGTGTCCTCTTTTTTTGTATGTGTAGGGACACAGCACTGCTGTGTCCTCTTTTTTTGTATGTGTAGGGACACAGCACTGCTGTGTCCTCTTTTTCAATATTACAATTGGCTATTTGTAGGGACACAGCAGTGCTGTGTCCTGTTTTTCAATATTACAATTGGCTATTTGTAGCGACACAACACTGCTGTGTCCTATTTTTTTATGAGTTCAAATGAGGGCCGCGCATGAAACTCATTGCAAAACGGCGGCAAAATACCACAACCACAACCATGTCATTAGCAGCGGCACCAAGTGAAATGCAGCCATCGCAGCCACAACCAACCTAAAAAAATCCCAACAAAATAACAAGGAAAATCAGACAAACTAAATAAAAAAACGGTCATAAAAAGTCATGCAATTTCAAATTTTAGATGGGATAATTTAGTTGTTGAATTGAACAATTAAACGATTGAATAATTTTGCGTGTAGATTTAACGCGCTCGGGCTTGACGACCTTTTTTGATAATAAATATGGTTGAATACCAATTTAAAAAAATGTTGCTAAAATCCTCAATCTCATACCAATCATTAAAATATTTCTGTGGTGACTTCTGCTGGGCCCTGTCTTTAATCCGTGCGGCGGACACGGCCCAGCAGAAGCCTTTACTGTATCAATAGTTTTCATAATTGGTATAAAAGTCTGGTTCATCAGATTCATTGCGCGCAATCTATAATTTTTAGAGTTAATTATTGTGAATTAATAAATAAGTCCTCATTTTTCCCTTACCCTTGATTGAAATTACTCCTCTATCCTGAAAAATATATTTATCTCCCAACAGTTTGCGAGTGGCTTCGGTGACGTGAATGCAGCCGGGAATGCCGTGAGATTCCATCCGCGAAGCCGTATTTACCGCGTCGCCCCACAAATCGTAAATAAACTTTTTCGTGCCAATCACGCCAGCTACTACAGCCCCGGTATTGATGCCGATGCGAATGCTTAAAGAGTGACCGTGGGTAATGTTAAATAAACCGATCGCCTGTTGCATACCGATCGCCATTTCGGCCACAGCTTCCGCGCCATCGCTGCGAGGGAGCGGAATGCCGCCAGCTACCATATAAGCGTCGCCAATTGTCTTGATTTTTTCCAAATGGTACAAATCTGTCATGCGATCGAATTCGCTGAAAATTTCGTTAAGCAAATACACCAATTCTTTGGGACTGATTTGAGACGAAAGCTGAGTAAAGCCAACGATGTCGGCAAACAAAATCGTCACATTGGCAAATCCTTCAGCAATGTTTGTTTCTCTTTGTTTCAAACGTTTAGCAATTGATTGCGGTAAAATATTTAAGAGCAATTTTTCGGATTTTTCCTGCTCCGCCCGGATGGCTGCCTCGACTTGCTTGCGATCGCTAATATCCCGGACAAAGGCGCAGTGGTACTCGCTACCGTTGAATTCTAAATAATTGACTTTTACCTCGACCGGAAAAAGTTTGCCGTGTTTGGTGCAATGCTCAGATTCCAGGGTAATAGAGTCGCATTCCCTGATAGTTTCCCAGTGCAGTGGCCAGACTGTAAGGGTAAAGTTGGCATCAATTTTGCTGACATTCATTGACAACAACTCGCTGCGGGAATAGCCGAGGGAAAAACAAGCAGCATCGTTGACATACAATATTTGAGCGTCCGATCCGATCCAAAAAATAGCATCGCCGGCTCGATCGACTGAAAACTGAGTTAGTTGCAGAGCGTTGTTGGCAGCTTCCAGTTGTGCGGTACGATCGACCAATGCTAAACGGTTTAAATATCGATCGGTAATGTCGTCTAGGAGCCACAGACGGCCCGGTACATCGCGCACGAGAGTAGGGGTGCTCGACAGATTCAAGACTTGGCACTCGGGCTCTGGGAAAACCCACTCCCAATCGCGAATCTTAGCGTCTGGTTTGCTGAAAAAAGCTGCTGCTTTGGCTGCGATTTCCTGTGGATTTTGGGCCTTGGAGCGCAGTTTTGCCATCGCATCAGCAATCGCTGTCGCTTCTTGAGCGCCTTCTGTTAAACTTAGCTGCTGGGCGGCGACACTATTGATCCAACCTTGTTCGCCACTGGCGTCCACAAATACCACGCCCTGCGGTATCGTCTGCAAAATGGCGCTGTAGCGAGTTTGCAGCTTTTCTAGGCGAAAAGTGGTGTAGTGAAACCTGAGTATGGTGCTCAATCCCCCCAGCACTGATACGGCGAAGTTTTGAAAATAGGCGGAGACTCGATAGCGGTGATACCACACTAGGACGATCGCCCCTGGTTTGGGCCCCCGAACCACTTCATCTCCCGCAGGTGCAGACAGCGGTAGCACTGCGAGGGATTTTGCTCCTGTGCTGAGCAAGGTACGGTTAGCGCCGGGAGTTGCAGGGTAGTCCCAATAGTAGATGCAGCGGTTGCTGCCTAGGGCTTCAGCAAAGATTTTGGGACTGGTGAATTGAGTCGGTAAAGCTTTGGCGGGTACGCAGGCGAGCGCCTCGGCAGTTACGTCATCAAGTTGGCGCAGGGCGATCGCCGCATCTGCATTTGCATATTTACGCAACATTGTCAATGTTGTAGCAATAACTGTGTCAGCACCTTCTGTATCACCGCTACGGGTGAGGGCTGCAAGTACGTTTTGCGAAGCCAATTGCCACTCAACTCGCAACAGAAACCTCCGCGCCAGAATGCTCAAGGCCACAGCGATACTTTGAGTCATCCACGAGTCGAGCAGCAAGTCACGGGCGGCGGGGAACCAAACTGTAACACCGGTCAAAAATCCCAGCATACCCAGCGAGGCGCCAGAGGGGGGCAGCAGCACGCACAGCATAAATACGATCGTTTCGTCGATCGCATAAATTACGGCTGTTTCTTGCCAACAGTCGAGGGCCAGCGAGCCAACAAACAGCAACAGCAAAGGCAGCCTGAACGTTGGCAAACTTTCGGGATGGCGCAGCCCTGAAGATTTAAAAATCAGAAATAGACTTTTTTTTGGCAGTTTTAGACTGAATTTAGGAATTTCATTGAAATAGTTAAAGCACTTTTCCAGCCAGTCCATTATTAATTTTTAATTTTTCAATTTTGATTGATTTTTAGTGCTACGAAATAAACGAGGCGATCGCCCGCGTGATTGTCCCTGGTGCGCTGATGTGGGGAAAATGACCCCGCGCATCTATTTCTATCAGTTGACTGTTGAGTATTTTTTGATTCATATATCGGCCTACATCCACAGGTACGGCGGGGTCGTGCTTCGATTGGATAATCAGTGTCGGTACTTTTAGCTGCGGTAATTGCGATCGATAATCCGACTCAAAAATCACCTTAATCACAGCTTGGGCTATATCTGGGCGGATAGCTATCAGAGTCTTGGCCAAGTGGGCGGCTAATTCCGGCTGCTCTGGGTGACTCATCATTAATGGGGCAAAACCGCTAGCCCATGCGTAGAAGTTAGACGACATTGCCGCGTACAAGCTATCAAGGTCTGCCCGATCGAAACCTCCTACGTATGGTGTGTCATTTAAATAACGCGGAGATGCACCAATAAATACGAGCTTGTTAAAGAGTTTTGGCTCTGCTACGGCTGCTAAGGCGCTTGCAGCTTAATACTATACCAATCCTTTGGTTGCTCCTTCGACAAGACAATTGCATGGCTGGGATTTTATTTATACGCAAGTCCCTAACAAACCAATCATAGCGCTAACCGAGTGACCGATATAATTACAATGTGTTAAATTTAACTCACTGCACAGCTCTAGCAAATCTTCTGCATAGCTGTGGAGGCTGCTGTAGCGGTGGGGGCTGTAGGCAGAAAAATCGGAATCTCCAGCCCCAACGTGGTCAAATAGTACGATGCGGTAGTTGGGTGTCAAGGCTGCTACCTGATTTCGCCAAGCTGTTTGATCCGTCCCGAAGCCTTGAGCAAAAATCAGGGTTTGAGATCCTTTACCCTGGATGTTGACGTTGTTGCGCCTCGCGATCGAACTATTCATTTTTTTATTTAATTACCAATTATAATACATTATAGAGGTAATCTGGGATGCCGAGCACAAGATTTTCCAGCAAATTATATCCATTAAACTCCTCACAGTAAAATTGGTTTGTAGTGCGGACTTTAGTCCGCAAATACCCTAGGACTCGCATTCCGAACGATCGAACCTAACAATCCTAGGAATCGCATTCCGAACGATCGAACCTAACAATCATAGGACTCGCATTCCGAACCCTCGAACCAATCTGATAGTGGTGGTTCGAGTTCGAGCCGACATGATATCAATCTAAAATCGTTCGACTGAGCGAAGTCGAAGTCTAAAATCGTTCGACTGAGCGAAGTCGAAGTCTAAAATCGACTGATTGGTGCAAAATCGTAACCTGCACCTGATTTAGAATCGGGTACAATTTGTAAAAGAACTACATTGCTGTTGCGATCGCCACTCGACAAAAATCTAATTTCCCCAGTCGCACCGCTAACCTTAAAATCCTCACGCGCCAAGGTTTTCGCCAACATCACCCGCCCAGCTTGACCGTTAGAAGGAGCAATTTTGCCGATCGACCTTCCCATCCGCAACACCTGCACCGCATCGTAACTCATCGCCGTCCGCCAGTTAACATCAATTCCCCACAAATTTTTAGCCAACAGTGCAAAATTTTGACTTTTACTATCAGCAAAATGCCAAGGAACCGAAATTACCGCCCCCCTCAAAACTTCTCCACTTTGTTTTAATAAATCCGTATTGTAGAGAGCATCGCCGCCAATCATTGGTAAACCTTTTTGATTGTTACGAGCTATTTCTAAGGATGAATTTACAGTATCAGAATCCGGGAACAAGACCAGCACATCTGCTTCAATCCCAGCCAGGTGTGCTGTAGAATTTGGTTCGGACAAATCTACTTGCTTAACAACTTGACCGCCTTCCAAAATCAAAGTAGTAGAAAAAGCTGTTTGTAGCGACTTGCTGTAGGAACTTTTGGCATTGTAAAAAACCGCAGCCGTGCTTTTTTTCATGCTACTTAACATATAGCGAGCTAAAGCAGTACCTGTAAATTGGTCGCTGGGTATCGTCCGAAAGAAATAGTTCACACCGTCGGTGCGCTTCGGAACCGTTGCTAACTCAATGCTGGTGCTCGTAGGTGCGATCGCCACCATTTGATTTTGAGTGTAAATTGGAGCAACTGCGATCGAAGTTTTGCTGGTGCCGTGACCGACTACTGCTAAAATACTGCTATCTGCAATCAGACTGCGCGCAATAGCCTGCGCCCGATTTTCATCATTACCATCATCAGCAATTACCACCTTGAAAGGCACTCCCGCCTTAATTGCTTCATCTTGAGCTTGAGCTATCCCGCGCAAGATTTCCGCCGCCGCGCTGAGATTGTCGCCAATCGGAACTACTGCGGCAATTTTCAGGGCTTGTGCTGTACCGAGTCGAGCGTTGTTGAGATAAATCAAAGTTTCCGCGTCAGTGCGATCGACTTGGAAAGCCGCTTCTAGCTTATTTATCGCCGTTTTGAAGTCAGCCGCGGCGATCGCGCGAACTCCTGCTTGCTTGTCAGTAGTAGCCGTGCTAGCGAACAAAATGCGATCGCCCGCACTGATGTAACTACTGACATCTACAGGCGAGGAAGTCCGGGAATTTTCCCCGGGTAAATTAGGTATTTTAGAAACGCTAGGATTCAGGTTCCTCTCAGCCAAATGTACAGCATTTTTTAAGATATTAATCAATTCTATTTTGAATAAAAAAGCCCCTGTACCTAAAGCCATTAAAAATATCAATATTAAACAAACAATCCAGTTTTTTTTAGGAGTTTTTTTTGAACTTTCCTGATCGTTAATCTGTGCCAAAGTAGCCGATGTAGGCTCCTGCAAAGCCGCCAACATTTCCTTAGCATTAGCGAACCGAGCTCGCGGGTGAAACCTAATTGATTTATCCAGAACTGCGGCAAATCTGATACTCACCTTAGATGCGTGATTCTGCCAAAGCATCTCCCGAGTTTGAGGGTCAGTTTCCAAATCCTGCGGCCACTTTCCTGTCAGCAAATAAATTGCAGTCAATCCCAAACTGTACAAATCGCTAGAAAATTCTGGTCTACCGGCGGCTTGTTCCGGAGACATAAATTGCGGCGTTCCAATAGAGATAGTTACATCATTTCCTCCAGTAGTTACCGCAGGATCTATTGTTTCCTTAACCACGCCAAAATCTATTAAGACTGGTTCATCGTCCGACTTTCGCAAAATAATATTTTGCGGTTTGACATCTCGGTGAATAATCTGGTTTTCGTGTATATAATCCAAAACTAGCAGCAAACTAGCGATAATTTCTTTAACTTGCTCCTCGCTCATTTTACCAGCAACTTTTACCCGGTTGTTGAGCGTTTCCCCGTCTATCCATTCTAAGGCCAAGAAAAACAAATTATTTTCCTCAAAGTGCCCGTAGAGTTTGGGTATTTGAGAATGTCCTTCACCCAACTTTTCCAAGACAGCAGCTTCTTGAGAAAAACGCTCTCGAACCCTTTGGTCAATCTGAGGATTATCAGTCTGGCTTTTTAGCTGCTTAATGACGCAACACCGATGCGAAGGCATTTGCGTATCTTCGGCGAGCAATGTTAAGCCAAAACCTCCTTCTCCGAGTTTCTCAATCACCCGGTAGCGACCGTTTAAAAGTTGTTCATATTCAGGGTTAGGTTCCGGCGGCTGCAAAATTTCGCCGTTGATTTGCACGGGGCTTTCGACTGCAAGAATGCCGTATTTGCCGCTCCCGTTTGGTTCGGTATGAATTAGAATCGGTGTGTCGCCGTTGTCTTTTAATTTTCTCCTGAGTTCAAAAATGCGATCGACTATAATTTGCTCTTCGTCACCTGTTGGAGGACGCTTGTACAGCACGTTAAAAATCGCTCCCGGTGCGACATATTTGCCGTAGTGCTTGCTCAACAGCAGCAGCACGATATATTCTTCTTTGTTTAAGTCTATACACTCTGAACCCAGCTTGACGGCGCGGGTTTTAGTGTCGATGCTCAAGTTATCCATATCGACCAAAGTTATTGTTCACAACAGAAGGATGTTCGGCAACAGATTTGCTAACAAATGTAACAGATGAAGCTTCCAGAAAAAATAGTATCAATTTACCTCTGATATTTCATAAATAACCAAAAAGCCTGTCAGCGACAAATTACAATCAGACGATTCATGACTGCAATCCTCTTGGTTCCAGGTAGAGGTTGCCCGGATTGGCGTCAAGCGTCAACCCCTCGACGAGAGCTCTTCTTGCTAACTGTCAACAGTCAACTGAAGAATCTCCTAACTTTCTTGGCGGTTCCCCAAACATAAAATCAATCAAAGGGCAAGTAATTGGTAATATAGCTTTGAGTTATGAATTTTAAGTCCACAGTTGTGGATTGGGGACTGTTTAACTCATAACTCAAAACTCAAAAGTTTTCTTCAGGTTAGCTTTCGGCGGTGCTAATTGCCAAGCTGACGCAGACTGATTTTATGCCAAGGCCGATCGCCCCAAAATCCAATCAAGTAAAATAGGATTGACCAATTCCGGCGCTTCATCCTGCGGACAGTGGCCCACTCCTTCGAGGGAAATAAACTTTTCCACAGCCGGAAAATTGGCTAATTCCCGCCCCAAGGCGATCGGCTCCCAAGGGTCATTTGCACCCCACACAATCAAAGCAGGACAGTTCAAACGCGGTAACAAATCCTCCGGTAAAGGGCCTTGAGAATAGCTGATAAATGCCACAAATACATCAACTGCGCCACTGTCTTTAGCAGGTTCCAGCAGCATATTTACCAGCTCGTCAGTGACAGCTTCCGGGCGGTGATAAGCTTCCAAAAGCACTTTTTTTACTGTATTCGGCGTCGCTAATTGTTTAAAAAATAGTTGACTAATCCACTTGACATTTAAAACTTTTTGTGCAATTGGAGCGCCAAAACTGCGATACCAAGGCATTTCGGCGCGTTTGCGATCGTGCAACAAGCGCAGGGAACAATTGAGTAAAATTACACCAGAAGCAATGTCGGGAAAATCAACAGCGGCTTGCATAATTGCCACACAGCCGATCGAATTTCCCACCAAAAAAGCAGGCCCGCCAGCAACCTCCCGACAAAAATCAGCAATCAACTCTCCCCAAGTTTCAAAAGTGTAGTCAATCTCCAGCTTAGGCGCAGGCTTAGCAGAACCGCCAAAACCGATAAGATCGATCGCAAAACAGCGACAATCAGCAGCCAACGCCGGCAAATTCTTGCGCCAGTGGCCCCAAGACGCACCAAAACCGTGGACAAACACCACCGCAGGGCCCTGAGTTCCCGCAGTCTGGTAGCAAATCGGAAAGCCTCTCCACATCCAGGTTTGAGGCGCAACAGCAGTTAACGTAGAAGAAGTCATAGAAGTAAAAAAGTGAAAATTCAAGAAAGAGAAGGACTCTTAGTCCTTACTACAAACCGTATCGCAATTCGAGGCAACCACTAAAACATAAATCGCAAACCTTCCCTCTTCCCTTCACACTCTCTGCGCCCTCTGCGCTCTCTGCGGTTAAATCCTCTTTCTTCTTCCTTTGCAGTTAGAGCCGCTATTATGCCACCATTAAAGATGCTGAATTTTTTGCCTTATAGAAATTTCCCCTATGCCAACGATCATCTCAACAGTTGTCGTACCATTTCTCGGTTCCGAAATTGTACCCGACTACGACACAGCCAAAGTAGTAATCTTGCCAATTCCCTACGAAGCAACCACCACCTACCGCCGAGGCTGCGAAAACGGGCCGGCAAAACTGCTAGAAGCTTCACACCAACTCGAATGCTACGACGAAGAACTAGATTCGGAAGTTTGCTATGATGTGGGCATTTATACAGCATTGCCGATCGCCGATACCCGCAACAGCCAACCAGTTTCATCCTCAGAAATGCTGCGAGTCACGCAACAAACCGTACACCAGCTAATTACCGAAAATAAATTTGTGATCTCCCTCGGAGGCGAGCACAGCATCACCGCCGGCGTTGTCGAAGGCTACCGCCAAGCATACCCGGATGAACCCTTCACAGTCGTGCAAATCGACGCCCACGGCGACTTGCGCCACGAATACGAAGGCTCGATCCACAACCACGCCTGTGTGATGCGGCGGGTTGTAGATATGGGCTTACCGACACTGCAAATCGGGATTCGGGCTATCTGCAAGGAAGAAGCCGACTTGATTAAAGCCAAACAGCTAAACGTGTTTCGAGCTAGGGAAATTGCGACTCAACCGGATTGGGCCGATCGCGCAATTGCTAGTATAAAAACAAAACGAGTATTTTTGACGATCGACCTAGACGGCATCGATCCGACATTAATTCCAGGAGTTGGCACACCTGAACCGGGCGGGTTAAATTGGTATTCGCTCACCGGATTTTTGCGCCGCGTCTTCGAGTCTTACCAAGTAATTGGCTGTGACATTATGGAACTAGCACCTCTAGTAGATTCTGTAGTTTCAGAATTTACCGCTGCCAAATTAGCATACAAAATGATTGGATACCAAGCCGTAGCCCAAGGTTGGCTCAAGCAAAACGAGGAATAAATCGCCAACCACGAATCAAAACAGGCTGTTAGCAAGGCGAGAATGAAGCTCGCCCCAAAAACAGCCAATTTTAATCGTGTGTCTTGTCATTTTTAAGGGTAGCAAATACTGCTGTTCACCTGCTGCAAACATAAACTTATAAATAGAAACAATGGGTACTCCGATTAACAGCTACGCTCCCGATTTTGAACTGCCGGGAGTTGACGAAGAAGTTCACCATTTAGCTCGCTACTTAGAAAAATTTCGAGCGATCGGGGTAGTATTTATGTGCAATCATTGCCCTTACGTGCAGTTGTATCTCGATCGCCTCAAAGCACTGCAAGCAGATTTTCAAGATCGAGGTGTTACTTTAATTGGGATTAATGCTAACGACGCCAACCAGTACCCAGATGACAGCTTTGAAAACATGAAAATTTTTGCGACAGAAAATCAGCTCAACTTCCCGTATATCAGAGATGTTGCTCAAGATGTCGCAGAAAGTTTTGGAGCTTCTCAAACGCCAGAGGTTTTTTTGTTAGACCGAGATGGCAGATTGCGCTATAAAGGTTCAATAGACGACAACGCCGACGATGCGGGGGCGGTGCAGGTTTCGTATTTGCGGAGCGCGATCGAGCAACTGCTGAATGACAAATCGATAGAGCCTTCTAGTACAGAGGCGATCGGTTGTTCTGTCAAATGGCGAGAATAGACGGCGGTTGAAACCGCGTCTACACAAACCATGTCCGCCTCCGCGGACTGAAGATAGATAACATATTTTAACGGCTTGCTCTTCAACCCGCGGAGGTGTTCGGCGAGCGAAGTCGAGTCGCGGGTTTTGTCTGTATCGACGCGGTTTCAACCGCCCGGTCTTATCTTTCTGTTGACATACTCCCCGCTCTGAAGAGACGGGGATTCTAAGAATCACTTCTTAGGTTTTCTGCTTCGTAGCACCCGCCTTCACAGATTTACTCTGTTCTGGTCTTACGGTCGCTCCACAGACTGAAACGGCTAGCCCAGCCGCCAAAATGTTATTTGCTGCATTTACATCGCGGTCGTGGTTTGTCCCACATTTAGGGCAAGACCATTCCCGGATATTCAGAGGCAACTTTTCAACAACGTGACCACAATGTCCACATCGTTTAGAACTCGGAAACCATCGGTCAATCTCGATCAAGGTGCGACCATACCAGTCGCACTTGTATTCAAGCTGTCTCACCAACTCACCCCAACTCGCATCGCTGATGCTCAGGGCAAGTTTCCGATTCTTCACCATATTCTTCACAGCCAAATCTTCAACGGCGATGGTTTGGTTTTCACGCACCAACCGAGTCGTCAACTTGTGAAGGAAATCTTGCCTAGCGTCATTAATCGACCCATGGACTTTAGCCACTTTCAATCGGGCTTTGTACCGATTGTTCGAGCCTTTTGTCTTGCGAGAAAGTGCTTTTTGAGCTTTGCGGAGTTTAGCCCGCTTTGCTTTGAACGCTTTGGGGTTAGCAACTTTTTCGCCCGTACTCAAAGCAATCAAACTGGTAATGCCAAGGTCAATCCCAATTTGATTGGGCGACTTTGGCAATGGTTGAATGTCTACCTCAACCACCATCGAAACAGTCCAGCGACCCGAAGGGGACAATTTGACCGTGATAGTAGAAGGTTCACACCCCTCTGGTATAGAGCGACTCCATCGAATCGGCAAAGCAACCGGAGATTTAGCCAAGAAAACTTGACCATCTTTCCACTTAAAAGCCGATTTCGTAAATTCAGCACTTCCGCCGCTACTTTTCTTCTTGAAGTTTGGGTATTTAGTCCGACCCGCAAAGAAGTTGGTAAAGGCAGTCTGAAGGTGTCTCAAGCCTTGTTGGAGTGGAACACAGCTAACCTCATTCAGAAAAGAGAGGTCTTCCTCTTTCTTCCATTGAGTCAGCATGGTAGAAGATTCATTATACCCAATGCGTTTTTTGTCTTTGTACCAAGCATCTGTCCTTACAGACAAGGCTTTGTTGTAGACAAGACGCGCACAGCCCATCGTTCGCCGCAACAAGGTTTCTTGCTCTGGCGTTGGATAAAATCGGTACTTGAATGCCTTGAGTTTCATTTTTACAGCTTAACAGTTAAAGCGTGAAAGCACAAGTCAATTGTAAAGCCGTCCTAGAAGGACGGGGTTTCCACCCACATTTTTTGATG